>NZ_CFIDRX010000009.1:0-49848 GCF_984433645.1 Marisediminitalea sp. | reverse complement strand
AAGCTATATCTAAATTCGTGGTATGGCGTAAGAATCGAATGAGTAAACCACCTGCTTCGTCCACTCTATTGACACACAATGCAGCTCTAAACCTCGTTTTTAAAGAAGCGATTGAGCAAAAGTGGATGATTGCTGCACAGGTTCCGATACTTTCCTCAAAAGGCGAAGCCGGTACCCGCCGCGCTGCATTTTCAGAAGACGAGTATGACGCTGTAATTGATGGTATTTTCGAAAGCGAACGAAACGCTCACAGTGAAAAAACACGTCAGATTAGAGAACTATTGTATGACTACTGTGAAATCGCAGTAAGTACCGGTATACGTCCAGGCACAGAGATGGAAAGCATCACTTGGGGCGATATAGAAATCAAAACACAAGGTAGTAAAGCTCAGTTTTTCATTAATGTCCGCAAAGGTAAAACAACTAAACATACCGGCACGCGCAAAGTCGTCTGTAAGAAAGATGTCATTGGCGCCATATCCAGACTGCGAGATCGTTTCCCACATAGAACTCCAAGCCAAGAATTATTCCGATTGGCTAACGGTGAAACAACACCGCAGTTAGGCAAGGCATTTGAAAAAGTTCTTCAGAACAATAACCTGAAAGACTCTCCTCGTGGACCTAGAACCCTATATTCATTGCGCCATACATATATCACGTGGCAGTTGCTGGCAGGTAATAGCATGGATGTAATTGCTAAACAGTGTGGTACTAGTGTCGCGATGATTGTACAGCATTACAGTCATGTAAGACCTGAGATGTTTGCCGCCGAATTATCAGGTGTAACTTTCGATAAAGCTACGCCAAAGCCCGTTTCGAATAAAACACTAGAAAGGCGAGCTAAGAGTGCTGAACGCGACGAAAAACGTTTTAAAGAGTGGGAAACTGAATACAAACAGCGTGGTTGCATTTAACAGCATAAAATTCATTGCGACCAAGATACCTTCTGCCAGAGGAAAATAGCCTGAAAAAAACAATCTAAAGAGGACAAAAAAAACCATCAAAAAATTGATGGTTAATACTTGGTGTTGGGTCAAACCAAGTAGGAAAAGGTTGGAAACCATTATTATTATATTAAGTTCCAGCTGATAAGAATCTAGCTCAAATCTAATCATACACTGACACCGAACAACTGGGTAACTGTCAGGTCTGAGCTAATACAGTTTAAAAAATTTAAATTTTCTAACCCTACTTTTTATTTTCCTTAGTGTGTTATCTAGTATTATTGTTCTAGACACATGGCTTTAACAACATTTAAAACTTCCAATGTTTTTTTCTTAACTAAATCCGTACAATTTCGACTTTCTACATTAATCCTGAGTAGAGGCTCAGTATTTGAACATCGAATATTGAATCGCCATTCTGAAAAAACCATGTCTAGCCCATCTATCTGGTCAATATGCTGTGCAAATGGCTCATATTCTCTATGCAATGCCTGCAGCACATCATTTGGATTTTCAACTTTCAAGTTAATTTCACCGCTGCAGGGGAATGCATTTTGACTGTCTCTGACTAATTCGGAAAATGGTGTTTGACATTGAGACAACATCTGAACAATCAATAGCCAAGGAATATTGCCGTTATCACAATAGTAAAAATCTCTAAAGTAATGATGGGCGCTCATTTCACCACCATATAACGCATTTTCAGCCCGCATCTTTTCTTTTATGAAAGCGTGGCCGGTTTTACTTTTAACGCCTACTCCTCCGCATTCATACAATATTTTCTCAGTATTCCAATAGAGCCTAGGGTCATAAATTATTTTTTCCCCTTTCTGTTCAAGCAACAGCTGTTTAGCCAACAATCCAACGAGATAATAGCCTTCAATAAATTCTCCCTTTTCATCAAAGAAAAAGCATCGGTCAAAATCTCCGTCCCACGCAATGCCTAAATCAGCCTTATGGGCTCTCACAGCTTCGCTTGTAGTTCTTCTGTTTTCTTCGAGTAAGGGATTGGGGACACCATTGGGAAAATTACCATCGGGACTATAGTTTACTTTTATGAGACTAAAAGGCAGAAATTCCTCCAGTAATGTGACAATTTCACCGACACCTCCATTCCCCGGATTTACAACAATTTTTAAGGGCTTTAGTACTTCGAGATCGATGAAAGACAGCAATTTTTCAATATACGCCTTACGCGTTGAACGCTTATGATACGTGCCTCTTGTTGCCTTTTTTGCCGAGTAACTATTGTTTGCAATGCAATCTCTAATCTCATTCAACCCTGTATCACCACTTATTGGCACAGAATTTTTCCCAACGAGCTTCATACCGTTGTAATTTTGAGGGTTATGGCTTGCCGTAACGCATATCCCACCATCGGCATTCAAATGTGGGACCGAGAAATAAATTTCTTCAGTACCACATAAACCAATATTAATTACATTGACACCAGCGTCCATCAAACCTTCACTCAACGCAGCACAGATCGTAGGTCCAGACAATCTTATATCGTGTCCAATAACGACTAAGCTACCCCCTATAGTATCAGCAAACGCCCGTCCAATTTCATATGCTAATTCTGGATTCAGTTGTTCCGGCACAACTCCGCGAATATCATAGGCTTTGAAACAATCCAATGAATACATTTGATTTCCTTTTAATTACACGTTTGTATCGCGGTCTAATTTAACGTGGTACTAGTCTCAGAACCTGTACACCATGCGCTGGAACAGTAAGAGTTAATTCATCATCGGTACTACCCACCTCATTCCCCCACACACTTTGCCAGTTAAATCGAGCTTTATTAAAATCAACGTAGTAATTGAAAATATCATCCTTCAAGAGATTGACCTGCCAATTATAGGAATAACTCACTTCCTCATCGCTGCGATTTAAAAACATGACTGCCCACTGATTGTCTTTCAGAGGCTTAACCCAAATCTCAAAATCTCCCTCGTCGATATATTTCATTGACTGAATGCCAAGAGGGTCTTGGTTAATATCGATCATGGCCTTGTTAGTTAATATACGACGAGTCGTTTCGCTCATCGTTCTTAAGTCGTTACCCGCGATTAACGGTGAAGCCATCATCGCCCAGATTGAAAAATGAGCCTTGTCTTCTTCGTAAGACATACCATTCCCCACTTCCATCATATCCATGTCATTCCAGTGACCAGGGCCTGCATATTTTCTGAGTCCTTCTTGCTTATCAAGAATATTCAACACACCGAAAGAAGACCAAGAACCATGACTAATTTCACAATTCCAACAAGGATAGATATCTCCTGTGGTGCGCCAGGAATGTGCGACATCAGAGGCCCACTCCCAAGGCTTGTTATCTCCCCATTCACACATACTAAAAAGTATTGGTCTTTTGGCGGCATAAATCGCATCACGCATGAGTGAATAGGCACCGATTGGATTAACATTTTCTGTATTGCACCAGTCATACTTTAAATAATCTACTCCCCATTTTGCGTAAGTGATTGCGTCTTGATATTCATACCCCCTGCTACCTGGTTTTCCTGCGCAAGTCTTTGTACCAGCGTCTGAATAAATACCAAGCTTGAGACCTTTGCTGTGTATATAGTCTGCTAATGCCTTCATTCCAGACGGAAAATGCTCTAAGTTTTCCTGAATGAACCCATTCTTATCGCGCTCACCATGCCAACAATCATCTATATTGATGTACTCGTAACCGGCATCCTTTAAACCTGAGGCAACCATTGCGTCAGCCATTTCCTTGACCATCTGTTCATTTACATTGCAATCAAAATTATTCCAACTGTTCCACCCCATTTGCGGGGTAGATGCCAATTCGTCAAACTTTTTAGCAAAGGAAGCTTGACTTAAAAACACTATAGAAAACAGAAATACTACATAACCATATTTATTCATTTTAATATCCAATAGTTCAATTGTTCGGAATGTAAGCAAACCGATTTATTGAAACAGTCCTAATATTGTTTAGTAACAATATTAGAAGGTACTGATTCACCTGAGGCATTGGTTGCTATTACACGGTAGTCAATTTCAACTGACGATGGCTTTGCAGAACAATCCTGGAACAACTCATCTTTTTCAGGGTCAAACTTTACTTTCCCATCTGAAATTCCGTCAGCAATGACTGTCCACTTTTTTTCACCTTTAACGCGCCGTTCAATACGGTAGAGCTCGCCCAACGGCGAGCCCATAAAACTAAGAACGCCACTATCACTGACTTTCCGCAATATCGGAGGTAGGGGGATAGGTAATGCTGGTGGCGCAGATAACCCAGCCATTTTGGCCTGCGTATTTCGCGCTATTTTGATGACGTCCTTTTCACTATTCGACTGACCTTCGTCGAATCCTGGCAGACGATAACTCATATAGCCGCTGTCTCCTTCGCTATGCCAGTAAAAGCCACCATTGTGGCGATGACCACGAAACCCCCAAATAAAACCACCTGATGCGGTGTGGCCGTTTACACTTGTTGATGCAATAGCGTCTGCAATCGCGCTCATTTCTTTCACTGGTAACAGGCCAAACTCGCCCACTAGATACGCCTTTTGTCCAGCGATAGCAGTCAGGTCATCAATCACTGTTTGTGGCTGATTGTTGTTGTTAACGGAATAGAAATGATTGCTTATGATGTCGACGTTTGGATCAGACAAAGAACTTTGTAAAACTTTTAAATAAGTCCCATCAACAACCAGCTGGTCAGGGGCAAATTGCTTTATCCAAGCAGATGTTTCAGCGACAAATTGTGGCGTACTATCAACCAGTTCATTACCAGTTTCCCAGGCCATAATAGCCTTTTCTTCGTAATAGAATCTTCCGGTTATAGTATTCTTTCGCGTTATTACTTGCCTGATTATTGCCTGATACGCTTGGTATGTTTTCGACGTTGTGACGTAAAAATCTTTCGCCTCTTCCCCATAGAATGCAGCCAGGTCTGCACGACCTCCCCACCAATGCCAATGATCAATAAACGGCAGTATGAGACGCAAGCCATGCTTGTCGGCCAATGCGACCATCCGGTCATAAACCACCATGGCATTTTCGTTCAACCTTGGCATTGCGAGCGGCGTAAGCGGTGCCAAAATATGGGTTTCTCGTTGGCAGGCAACATCATTGACATTTTCAACTGAAAGCACATAAATTCGCATTGCTTTATGTCCAGAACGAGTCAACGCCAGGATCCAATTTTCCTGTTCATCGGGTGTAGGCCATTTAAAATACTTCGCCCAATTTCGTTTATCTGCTGCACAGTGCCCTTTAGCGTCGTCTTCTATTCGATGCAGCTCAGGAGCGTGAATACCAAAAAAACGAAATGGTTTACCATTCTCAATCAGGACACTGCCATCACGCGTTATAAAATGGGAAAATTCTGCGTGTACCGGTTTCACCACCATTAAAACAAAAACTAATAAGCCCAACCTTATTAAGGTCATATTTAATACCCTATTTGATTGAACAGGCGACAAAGCTCCATCATGGCCCTGCCGTTATGATATGGGGCTTTCCAAAATCCAGCTTTATATTCCTTGATACCTGATAAATCATGACAATTGGCGCGCCAGTGCCACTCTCCGTGATCTTTATCAATATGATGCCGTTGAATGAATGCCCATATTGGAGTACAAGCAATAAGGAACTCTTCATTCTGGGTAAGCGTGTATGCATTGAGGAACCCCACCAGCGCCTCTGCCTGAACCCACCAAAAGCTCACTTCATTTCGGTGATTGGGTGCTGGTAGATATTCATCGCAGACATACCCTTGTGGAGCAATTCCCTTATTCAGGCAAGACTCTGCAAGACCAAGAATAACTGGCTCGGCTTCAGCGGCAATCGCTGGCTCATTGAGAATAGTAACCGCTTCGTGTAATAACCAGCTTGCTTCTATATCGTGCCCAAAAGACACTGCATCTGAAATTGGATTCCAAGTTGCATCAAAAAATAAAGTCAGATGTTTTCTGTCAGCGGTAACTATATTTTCTAAAAATACTTGAATAACGTGGCTGAGGGCTTCTTTAACAACATTTGTCGGGCTCACTCGGTATAGCGCTGCATAAGCCTCTAATACGTGTAAATGCGTATTCATTGACTTTGGACAGTTTAAATCCTTGTCACTTAGACGAAAATCGGTCACAGCTCCCCAGGTTTGTGTGCATGCTTCAATATACCCGCCATACTCTCTGTCCCGAGCTTTCGCCTCAACAAACTCAAAACACTCCAAAGCCAGTTGCAATGCTTTAGAATCTTCAGTTAAGGCGTAATATCTGCTCAACGCATAAATACAAAAACACTGAGCATACGTTTGCTTTTTACCGTTGATAAGCCTTCCTATCGCAGATACCTCCCAATACATACCTCCATATTCTTTATCGTGTAAGAATTCTGAAATCCAATCGAAAGCGCGCTTTGCCATAGCGTTATAGGTTTCAGTGGGTGTAAACAATGCAATTTCACTAAAAAACCACAATATCCGGCTGTTTAAAATTACACCTTTGTTCGATTCCACTACCGGACGACCGTTGTAAGTTACTTCCCCAACAAAACCACCATTTTTGTGGTCCAATGGTATTGATGCCCACCAGGTAGCTATATTTTGTAATTCAGCAAATACATGCTCCTTGCTAAAAGGCTTCTCTAAGGAGGCTTCAGAAGCCATTACATGCCCCCCTTATTTCGAGAGATCAACTGATTTATCTTCTCTACAGATGCTGCAGAGCGAAGGTCGTCTTGTGGTGTATTAATACAATAGTCGACCAATTGACCTATAGTAGAGGTTGCAACATGTAGGCGCGTATCCGCCGACGCATAGTAAATAAAAACGTCGTCGTTACTATTTCGGATCCAGCCATTCGAAAAGGCCACATTACTAACATCACCCACACGCTCGTTACCTTCTGGTCCTAAAAACAATCCTCCTGGTTTGTGAGTGATTTTCCACGGTGCGTCTAAATCCGTCATGAACATGTAAAGCACATATCGCAAACCTGCAGCTGTATTTCTTACACCGTGTGCTAGGTGCAGCCATCCTTGATTGGTTTTGAACGGCGTCGGCCCCTGGCCATTTTTTAGTTCAGATATGGTGTGGTACACCTTCTGATCGATAATGGTTTCATTTTCTACCACTGCATTTTTCATGGAATCGGTTAGCCCCCAACCTATACCACCTCCCCCACCAACTTCAATAAACCCGTCTTGGGGTCTTGTGTAGAGTGCATATTTCCCATCTACAAATTCAGGGTGCAAAACAACGTTCCGTTGCTGGCCTCCGTTCGTTTTCAGGTCTGCCAACCTTTCCCATTTCACCAAATCCTTCGTTCTGGCAATACCACATTGTGCGGTTGCAGCTGAAGTATCCATCATTCGAGTATTGTCTTTACGCTCAGTGCAGAACAATCCGTAGATATATCCGTCTTCGTGCTGTGTAAGGCGCATATCATAGATATTAGTATCCGGTTCTTCTGTTTCAGGCATTGTCACGGGACGTTCCCAAAACGTAAAATTATCTATGCCATTAGGGCTCTCTGCCACTGCGAAATAAGACTTTCGATCAGCACCTTCCATTCTGACGACAACCAGGTATCGACCGTCTAAAAGAATAGCCCCTGCATTAAAAGCCGCATTTACACCAATTCTCTCCATTAAATATGGATTGGTTTTAGGGTTTAAGTCGTACTTCCATTCCAAGGGAGTATGTGCAGCAGTCAGAATTGGGTTCGCATAACGTTGATAAATACCGTTACCAATTCCAGCTGGCTGATTCGGCCGCTCCACTAATGTCTTATACTCTTGCCTTAGTGCTGCAAGGCGATTGTCAAAAACTGTTGCTTTCATATTTTATTTCTCGATCTTATTTCGGTGTTGACGTTGCACTCACGCGGGTGCGCATTTCATTAGTTGCAGAATTTTGTTGAAGTGACGACAATTCGCCGGTGGGCCAGTCCTGTAACTTATCCCACCAGTTTAGTTTCAATATCAGTGTCGTAATCAGAGCGATAGCCGAAGCAAACGTGAAGCTTCCCCATGCTTTGATTACCATAAATATTGGTGCTGCAGTGAGGGAAGTGTGCCATGCTATTCCAACAACAATATTCACCAAATCACGTCCCATTTCGGTATTTGGTGTAATCTTCGGGTTCGTTTTCTGAATATGCTCTAGGACAGGTTTCCACAGTCCCCATGGTCTTGTTTTCAGATAGAATTTGCTAAGTACCGTCATGTCATCTGGCTGGCCAGCCAGGCTTACAGAAATACATGTGATAAAACACAGCGCAAACATGCCGGGGAACGCCATAAGAGGTGAAATATCCGTAAACATCATAGGTATCGCGGCTAATATTCCAGCAAGCATGCCAGCAAAATATCCCATTCCAGTGAAGCGCCACCAATACCACTTCAACAAATTTGATGCGGTATAGCCGCCATACAGGGCAGAAACCAACCACATTACAATGCTGTTCAATGAAGGAACAAATAGACCGATACTTGTGCCCATCACAATGAAGGCCAATGAGACAACATAGCTTAACTTCACGGCCTGCGACTCAGACGCATCAGGATTGATGTAACGCTTATAAATGTCATTGACGACATAGGCTGGAGCGGCATTTGTCGTAGCCGCAAATGTTGACATAAATGTCGCTAACAACCCTGCTATCACTAGTCCCAATAAGCCACTAGGTACAAAATTCGCGAGAGCAAAAGGTAAAATTTGTTCGAAGTCAACATTATCACCCATTGCTCGAAGCTCAGGCATAAAGTATACCAGTGCCAGAATCGTTAACCCGGTAATCATCATGTAACGGGGAAATAGAAGAACAATACTGACAAAACCACTCATCTTTGCTGCATCTGAAGGCGACTTCGCAGACAGAACACGCTGCATGTCGAAATTTGGCGCAGGACCAGCTAGGCTTTGTAAAATCCCTTTAAACAAGACCAACATGATAAAAATTGAGAACAATGACCACCCATCATTGACGATCTGCTCATTAGCCTGTGCCAGAATTGATTGCCAGTCGAGATCAACTTGCCAGCCAAATGCCATCGAATCCCATCCATTTGGTATCGCTTTTGCCAACATATCTGGCGTTACCTGTTGCATCGCTATGATTCCTATAGCAATACACGCGACGGTCATAATTACAAACTGCAGAACTTCTGTGAAAACCACACTGACCATTCCCCCTTTGACCACGTATATAGCCGTCATAGCGGTGATAATCAGTCCGTAAAGTACTTCATTTGTGTGACCATCAGCATGCAACTTCCAAGGCAAGAAAACGGCGGCGAATTTACCGATCCCGATAAAGCCATAAGCAAGAAACCCTAAGACGCTCAATAATGCAAAAAGTACGACGATGAGATGGCTCCATGTGGCCCCCTGACTTTCACCAAAACGAAATCGAATCCACTCGGCTCCAGTCATTACACCTGAACGACGTAGCCATACAGAAAGAAATACCATAAGAAATATCTGATTAAAGCTCGGCCACAACCACGGAATGTAAACAGATTTAAGTCCATAAATGAAAAGTAGATATACCATCCACATAGTGCCACTGATATCGAACATGCCTGATGCATTGGACAACCCCAAAAAAGGCCATTTAATTTGATTGCCACCCAGGAAGTAGCCTTTAGTATTTTGTTTAGCCAGACGCGAGATAAAGACTCCCAGCAGCACAACAGCTACTAGGTATCCTGCAATCACGATGATATCCAGCGTTGATAAATTCATAATTATTTCCGAAGCACCAATGGTTAGCAGATTGTTAAATATTAGCTCATTGATGAAACATAAAATGAACCGGTTCATTTTTCAAGTTTTATTTTTGCTTTTAGAAAATAAAACGATCTTACTGTATGATTTGTTAGACTTCGCTTTTAGTGTCACTGCTTACCTTAGTGAACCGATCGTGACCCAAGCGAACCGGCCCACAGTTAAACAATTTGAACTTACAACGATAATGATAAGAGCGGTTAATTTATGGCAACGATTAGAGACGTGGCAAAAGAAGCTGGACTCTCAACGGGTACCGTGTCCAAGGCATTAAGTAATCCTGATAAAGTTACCCAAAAGAATTTAATAAAAATTGAAGCGGCAATTAAGAAACTCAATTACAAGCCAAATATGCTGGCACAACGCTTTCGCAGTAGCCGCGCAAATACAATAGTTGTAATGGTGCCAGATATTGCCAACCTGTTTTTTGCAAAAGTTATAAGTGGTATTGAAACCGTAGCCCAGCAAGCGGGTTTTAACGTACTTCTTGGGGATACAAAAGACTCGCTGAAACGTGAAAGAGCTTTCGTTCGAATGGTCGAAACCCGTCTGGCGGATGGTCTAATCAATTTAAGACCTTATCGCTCGGGCGAATCACTGCTTCCATGTGATGATATTCTCTCTGTTACCGCAAGCAGTTGCGAAAACACCCCCTCATATTCAGTGCGCATTGATAATGTTGGGGCAGCAGAAAAAGTTGTTCGCCATTTGCTAAATCTTGGACATCAGCGGATCGGTGTCATTACCGGTCTAAAAGATAACCCTCACACTATCGACCGTCTGAAAGGATACACTTTGGCACTGAAAAAGGCCGGAATAGAATTTGACCCATCAATAATTTTGGAAGGTGACTTTAATTATTGGTCAGGACTGAGTGCAGCTGAACAGTTTTGTCAGATGAAAAATCGCCCAACTGCTCTTTTTTGCATGAATGATGAAATGGCTATAGCAGCAATTAAAGGGTTCACAGATAATGGAATAAAGATTCCGGAATCTCTATCCATTACGGGTTTTGACAACATGGAAGTTTCCAAATATGTTGTCCCTACTTTGACGACCATAGCACAACCAGCTGAGAAAATTGGTGAACGATCAGCAGAGCTTTTGATATCGCTGATCAAAGGAGAGTCACCTTCAACAATAGAACATGTGTTACCTTACGAATTTATTATTAGGGAAAGTACTGCAGCTCCGCACAAGTAGCAGGTAAAAGTAGATATCAAAGAGCATTAAAATATAAATTGAACCGGTTCACTTTTGATGTATGATTAATGTATATACAGTTAATTTACATCTTAGGTGAAACTCGATGATTTCTGATGCGCCGCTACAGGAAGATGGTTTGCGGAAGCTAACCCTACAATATGATCAATGGATACGTGAGCAAGTTGTTCCTTTATGGCTCAAACAAGGATTTGACCCGTCTGGTGCTTGCTTAGAACAATTCCTTTCCAATGGTACGCCCGATTTCGACAGTCCCAAACGAGTAAGGGTACAAGCGCGTCAGATGTTCGTAGTCGCTTATGCACATCTACAAGGTTGGACTTGCGAGGGGTTATCAAAAACTTATGGTATGGACGTTTTTCTTAATCAGACAACGAATGCACAATTCTACGGGTATTACCCTCATATCCTAGGGTCAGATAACAAAATCATCAATTCATCCCACGATCTCTATGATTGTGCTTTTTTTCTTCTCGCTTATGCTTGGCGATATCGGGCATACCATGATCTTCTCGCATTAGAGCATGCCGAAAAACTCATCTTGAAAATTGAAAGTGAACTTAAGGGAAGTAAAGGAGGATGGCTCGAAGGCGATTATCCACATGAGGTTAGACGCCAGAATCCTCATATGCATCTGTTTGAAGCTTTTATGGCATTATATGAGGCTTCAGGTAAGGGTAAATGGCTGGCATATGCAGGAGAAATGTTAACCCTATTCGAACAAGTGTTCTATGACGAAAAAGCGGGTGTATTGCGTGAATTTTTTACATCTGACTGGCACCTACACCCTGAACAAGGTCATATTGTTGAGCCCGGCCACTTGATGGAATGGGTCTGGCTGTTGCACAAGTATCAAAAGATCACCGGCAAACCTCTTATTCATTATTGTCAGAAGCTCTATGCTAAGGCGATTGAACTTGGTGTCGACCCCTCTGCTAACACAATGTTTGACGCCGTCCAAACTGATGGCACACCTTTGCAAGCGACTAAGCGTTGTTGGCCTATGACAGAATGGATAAAAGCTAGCTTGACTATGCATAATATGACCAATGATGTCCGGTTTCGTAATCATACCCAAACAGCACTAGCCAGTTTGATGAAGCATTACCAAAATCCGCGGTATCCCGATCAGTATATTGACCAGCTAAATAAGCAAAACCAACCGATAAACCTAAATATGCCTGCAAGTACGCTATACCACCTAATTGTGGCACACTCGGAACTTATGACATATTCAGATTTTTGAAGCATGCAGAGCATCGTGAATATTTAGAACCGATGCTCACCCCTATTTTGACAGGTTTTGTCCAATACTATTTTGACTAACGAATGTAAACTTACTGAAAAAATAAATATTTGAATATTTTCCACGCTATCGCTAAAAACGTACTGCTCCAATTTTCCCCGTTTTATTGTAACAACGTTCATTTTATCTAATTTCACAAAACTGGATGTGCAGTATTCGGTAAGGTTCAATTTGATGGAAGCTTGTTGTTCACGTTTAATGCTAAACAGGCCGAGCAAAGTCTATTCGATTTACTTGGGGCCAAACGAATCAATGGAGCATACATTCAGAAAGAAGTGTCACTGAAGAATTTAGCTTAACCGTCACAATGTGGCTATATTGTGTACGATACTTGTGGCAGAGTATTCTTAACAATTCTCAATATGTAGTCCACTTAGTTTCACTACCTTACTATGACTCTAATTCGACGCAACTCATATTAGCATATAGGAATCTACGTTCTTTCATTCGTTAATTATGCTGAGAATTCGATTCTTCGACTCTTTATGCTCTCTCCTCAACTTACAAAAAAGCCCCGGAATACGGGGCAATTACTGGCTGGAAACCAAGATTGTTACATTCGATACTGTACACCCAGTGCAATTCGACGTTCATTATAATAACGTTTGTCCATCAAGTCTTCCCACTGAAAATACTGATTCCTGGATTCTTCTGTTAAATTAAGCCCTTGTACCATAATGGTAAAATGTTCATCAATGTCGTAACTTACGGAAGCGTCTACATAGAGTGTAGGCTCAAGATATTTCGCTAACTGATAATCACCAAGCGTACGAATAGAAATAAAGGTTTTACTACGATAATTTGCAGCAATTCTGGCTTGTAATTTTTCATCTTCGTACCACAGTGCAAAGTTTGCTTGATGCTCTGAGTTATCAATCATCGGCGTTGACTTACCGTAATAATCCGTTGAATCACTGGTACTTGGCGAGTATGTGTAGTTTGCATTCACGCCGAAGTTTTGCCATAACCCACTTAGAAAATCGAAGCCTTGCTGATACCCTATCTCTAAACCTTTTATGCTGGCTCCTTCACCATTTCCAATTGTCGTTGTAGGAACCAAACCCGTGAATTCTGTTGTAGCGGAATCATAACCGCGCACCACTCCATCACTGTCAGGTATTGGTAAATAGACAGTCGTATTACGAATAAAGGATTCAATATCAATATAAAACGCAGCAACGCTAAATATTCCTGTTTCACTGAAGTACCACTCATATGAAACATCTACATTACTTGAGCGCCAAGGGTCCAACTGAGGATTTCCTTGTTGATTTGCCGAAGTAGCGCAGAATACATTTGAGCCATCACTCTGTGTTACATTACACGCCAATATGCGGTTGACATTAATACCTCCAGCCAAATTGTTGGTATTGTGTGGAGTAACGGTTTTTGTATAAGAAAAACGAACCAACTGCTGATCCGTCAAATCTAAGGTAAAGTTGATTGACGGTAAAAGATCTGAATAGTCACGCTTTGTGTTGATGATGGCAGAAGCAGGCGGTAGCATACCTAAAGCGCCGGACAAGATGTATTCAACACCATTGTAGGTAGCAGTACCATTACTTGCTATATCGGATTGATCGATATCCAACTCAGTCTTAATATATCTCACGCCCACATTTCCTCGATAAGCCATACCCGCAATCTCCCCATCAAGGTTAAATTGTGTATAAGCTTCAGACGAGGTTTCGTCCAACATGTACGAATTAGCTCCGTCGGGTGACTGAATATTTACACCATGTACTTGATTATGCCATGAAAGCGGATCACGCATAGCATATGGATTTACAAAATAAAGCGCCCCCAATCCTTTAGTGCCCTGAAAGTCACTGATTTGAGTGATCATCCCCTGAGCATCAAGATCAACAAATGAAATGGGGTCGATAAACGACTCAAGCGTTTCAGGAGCCTGGCTTGCACTGTCTTTCCACCTAGATAAAAAGGCGTCACCATAAGCGTTAGTGCGGGCAACCCCACCTATCCAAGCATTCTGTTCTACTTGACGGTTTGCATACCGCAATCCCATATCAACTGAGACTATCGGCCCCCAATCTGCGAGATAAGTTGCATCCAGTCTTACAATATCTAACTCTGCCTCACGATTAGCACCGTTGAGAAATGAGGATGTAGCGGAATATCTATTGATATTACTTCCGAACACTTCTTCAACCATTTCACCATCAATATATTGCGTGGTTGGCAAATCCCAAATCTGTGTAGAGCCTGAATACTGAATACCAATAGGGATCATGGTGAAATCCCCTACTTCAGTGCCGTCAGGCAACTGAGCGGGCTGACCGTCATAACCCCAAGGATTCACATCACTGACTGGTACGCCACCTGCACCATAGTAAGTCGCGCCTACTTGAGCTCCACTGTTGATATAGGCATCGACAAAACTCTGTGAATTATTATCTGTTGCTTCTCCGTGCACCCAACGTACTTTTGCTGACCAATCGCCACCATTATCAAAAGTTAGTTGTAAATTAGTGTTAATAGCTTCTCTGTCAGCAGCATCTGCCTCTGAATGAACCATCGTTCGTCGGGCCTGCAAGACTCCAGACTGAACTGAGTTGAAAGCTCCTCCTAACTCAATAATGTTATCGTCGTCGTCTTTTATCAAATTTTCATGTGCAGTGTAACCGTTAGCGTCTGGTGTAAACCATCCAGTCACCCCTTGCCAAGCCTGAGATGCAATAAAACCAGCCTGCGCCCTGAATTCTTCCATTTTGGTATAAAAGACTTCTCCTACCAATTCAAAATCATCATTTAGCTGCCACTGAAATGCTCCGTTAACACCTACTCGGTCCCTTTCAATAAACTGATTAGAAGCCTGATGTCCCTGAAACGCATAGTACACATCATCTGTTGTACCATTCCCATTGGCATCTAGATTATCCTGAACGAAGGTGCTAGCCTCCGTAGCGGCAAATCCCCAGTCTTCACCAGATGAGCCAACCAGATAATCTGCTAAATTCTTTTCTGAAACAGTAACGGACAATGTCGCCCCAAATTTTCTATCTGCATTATAGCCAAAAAATGCTGATACTAATTTATCGGTTTTATCCCCCATAGAACCGCGAGTCGCTTCTACTTTGGCATTTACTGTAGTACCTTCCTCCAGCTGAAAAGGACGGTAGGTACGTAAATCAATCACTCCAGACATACCTGAGGCTATCATTTTTGCTTCGCGAGATTTATGTACATCCAAACCTGACACCATGGTTGAAGGGATATCAGTAAAATTCGGTTGAACGCTAGTTATGGTTGTCGCAGATAACATTTGTTCACCATTCAGCGTCGATCCAACTTGGCTGATCCCTCGCACATTTACTGAACTCCCCTCACCTCCGGAACGATTAATTTGTACACCTGTAATCCGTTGTAGTGAGTCAGCAATGGTAACGTCCGGTAATTTTCCTATATCGGTTGCAGTAATGGTATCACTTACTGTATTAGCGTAACGCTTATTGCTGATAGACTTCACCAATGAGCCTTTTAACCCTCTAACTTGAATAATTTCAAGATTCTCAGTGTTTGCTTCGTCGTTTTTTGATTCTTGCGCAATGGCATTGGAATTACCGAATGCTAGTGTTATTGCTACTGCTATCAGTGCTTTTTTCGATGGACGTGTCGTGAAATGCATATAAATGTCCTTAAAATTCTGTTTATTAATCTGCTTTCAGGCAATAAGGAGAGACCCTTACAATCCCCCCTTACGTTGCTTTAATTGAATGAAATATCGTCGATAAAGAAGTTTGATTGAGAATTACTTAACCCCTGAAATTGCACTCCAAACCCTTGTAATTCGTCCAAATCTGAAATATCCAGTGACAATTCAACTCCATCGCTTCCTACCGGCATAGCGCCAGCATCTCGCCAATTTCCGTCCTGATCCTTTGCCCACAGCTTTGCAGTAATTGTTTCCGTCGCATCAGTGACATAAGCTACTACCGATAAGGTGCCTACCCCGTCAGCAAGTAATATTCCATCGGATGGATAGGTTTGCAGAATCACTTCATCGCCATCATCGATGTTGACACTACCTTTAAGCGATCTGGAACCCGTCGCCGCCCAGTCTTCTCCGATTGTCAGTCCTGCGACCGGGGACCAGTTAACTTGTAATTCAAAATTACCGGTTGATTCAAAGGTATAAGCAGGTAAGTCATCCAACATAATATTATCAACGTAAAAACGAGCGTCTGTTGATGAACTGTCTACAGAGTTAAAACGTACACCTAACCCGGTAAGAGAATTAACTTCTGATACATCTATACTTAACTGCGTACCTTCTGCATCAAGTACAGTTGCTGCAGGCCAGCTTTCCACACCATCCGGCGCTTTAAAGAAGATATGAGCATCCACGGAATTCCCTGCATTCTCGCTATGAGCAGTTAACGTTAAAGTGTTGATACCTGTTACATCGATTCCTGCTTCGGGATAGGTTTGCAGCACAATATTTTCTGCACTGCCATGAGATTGCAGGTCTTTATAGAACGCCAAAGATTGCGCACCATCAGCAACCCAATTTCTGGAAAGCGTTATGCCATCGGTTCCTGTCCAATTGACTTGAGCCTCCCACCCATAAGTATCAGGCTCAAAACTCTCTAAGATGACACCATCCAATTTTATGTTGTCCAGTAGGAAATAAGCGTCAGTTTGTGTGCCATCCAAGCCCTGATACCGCACTCCCAATCCAGTTAGCATGTCAACGTTAGATACATCGATTGAAAGCTGAGTGCCGTCAGTGTCTAATGCAACAGCATCCGGCCAACTTTCCACACCATCCGGAGCTTTAAAAAACAGGTGCGCATTTACCGCGTTGCCAGCATCCAAGGCATGTACATCCGCAGTTAGTATGCTAACCCCAGACACGTCAATACCATCTGTGGGATAAGTTTGGAGAACGATATTGTCAGTTGCCTCCAACGTCGTCATATCCTTGTGCATCGCTAAAGCATTTGCACCGGTAGTCGACCAGACGGATGATACTTTCAGACCTTCTGTCGGCGACCAGTTCGCTTGCCCCTCCCAACCATTGGTAGAAATTTCAAAGTCTGCATACACACCTGAAACTTTTGTTCGTCCCGATGGCACATCATCGAGATTCAAAACACCATCGGCCGCATAGTTTTCATCTATTTCAGCAACTGTCGCCCCTTGTGGGCCAATTAACGAATCGCTGTTCCAGGTTTCAGAGTTCCAGGTAATAAAGAAAGACCACATTGCGCCTTGCTCGTGCATAAGACTGACATCCGGAATGGTCCCCGTTTCAGTTAATGCGACTAATTTCATACCATTGTGGCGAGATTGAAGCGTACTGTATTGAGAAACGAATGTATGGGTATCATCATTAACCGGATCGCCATAACCATCAAAACCAACAATGTCTACATAGGAATCGCCAGGATACCAGTCCTCACTTAATCCATCGGTATGTGTGAACACCCAAATCAAGTTGTTCAGTCCATGGTAGTTCGTCATACGGTCATACATCAGCATCCAAAGTTGCTGGAATGTTTCTGCTCCTTGAGCCCCCCACCAAAACCAACCGCCTTCAGCTTCATGCAAAGGACGCCATAATACAGGTATTTTTGCCTCAGCGAGCTTACTGAGCTCAGAGGCAACAGTATCAATATCTGCAATAAGTGCTGCATATTCATCAGAACCGGTGTCTGCCAAAGCTGCGGTTAAGTCAAAATTCGCTTCATCTGTATAAAATGACGAGCTGCTATTTGGTGCACGCCAGTGGAATAACGCCGACACGATAATATTTTGATCCTGATGGTGTGCTATGATCGATTCAGTTAAACCTGTAAAATCACTGCCACTGTAGGACGCTGAATAATTCATGTAATCAAATGCGACGATAGCTGGCGCATCATCACCTGTAGCGTCGATTATTTTTTGTGTCTCAAGTAATGGGAAAGTATCCCCTTCTTTTTGAGGAAATTCTGTCTGGCCACTCAATGTTGAAGTGAGATAGTTTTCGCTTAGAAACGTCATCAGGTCTTTTGCTTCCTGACTTGCGTTGGGATTCACCAGTTCTTCACTAACGGCTAACGGTGGGGGTGGCTCAGCAGAAGGAATAAGAGAGATAGAATCGATACGATAGTAATTCCATCCTCCGCCGATCTCGATGCTGTTGCCTCCATCATTTAATTCAACAACACCAACTCGGATCTCTTCCCACTGACCAGTCGCGCTCAGATCCAGCGAATAGTCAATGCCATTTACACTGACACCTCCAACCTTACCACCATAATCAGATGGAATAGCATACCGAACATACAGCGTGTAAAAACCCTGGGCATCGCTAACATTAAATGTGACAGACATTCCCGGTTCAAGGTCTGCGGTATGGCTTTCATTACCAGCTCCCTGAATATAATTCGCATCAGAAGGTCCAATCAAGGAAGCACCATTGAGTGTAGCGACACTATCACTGACATCCAGCGAAATGACCGATTCTGGATCAAACACTGTAACCTCAACGGTATCGGTAATAGGATCGCCATTTTCATCGGTCGCCACTGAGCCGTCAGCATTATGGGCTGTGACAATAAAAACTAATGTATCTGACAGCAGGTCATCAGGAATGCTGAATGAAACAGCCAATGATGCAGTTTCAGATAAATTCATAGTAGTGCCAGCAGTTTGCTGCCACATTACGGTTTGTCCTGAAACGGTACCTACAAGCCTCGAAGTTAATGTCACCTCACTACCAGGCTCTACTTCCACGTCGTCTGGTGCAATGATATTTAACGGTCTTTCTTCGGGTAGGTAGACTGCCTTCTCAGTATTCAGGCTTTCTCCACCCAAACATCCTGAAAGGCCCACGGCAATCGAGGCCCCCAGACAGAAATTTGCAATTGTTTTCATTTGATGTTGCATGCTGCAATAACCTCAGTCATTAACGCGGGAAGTATTTCCCGCTTATGTTTAACACCAAAGTGAACCGGTTCACTTTTTAACGTTTAAAAAAACCGGGATCCCAAACAAACAAAGATGAACCGGTTTACCTTTTGATGACAATTTAATACTAAATACAATAAATGTACAATACTTTTTAACTTTTTATTTACCTTTATAACCTGGGAGGTTTTAGTAAATTTTACAAGAATTGAAAAACATATCTGTAGGGCAGTAAATAGGGGAATGCGTATTCTTTTGAAAGAGAAAGCGCGATTAAAAAGCATCGCGCTGCAAAAAAATGACACTTAATTGATTAACTGGTCGAAACCTTGCTTACTCCTGGCAACCGCTTCCATAGGCGACAACCCATCAGGATACTGTTCCTGCTCCAGAACTATCCATTTCGCACCTCCAGCATTAATTGTCGCTTTGTAAATGCTTTTCCAGTCCGTTCCATCCAATCCTATCAATGGTGTACCATGATTTTGCTTGTATTCAGGCGCTTTAAAGTGTGTGGTCAATGTACGACCAGGATAAGATTCGACCATAAATACGGGGTCTTTTCCTGCCACTAATGTCCAACCTACATCCTGTTGCAGTACAACCGCCTCGGGTGTGTTATCAGCAATATACTGCCAAAAAGTTTTCCCCTCAAAATCCGCCATTTCATGCGCATGGTTATGATATCCCACCTGTAGATCATAGGGTTTTAACTTTTCTGCAATCTCTGTTAACTCCGTGGCGACCAGAGCTACTGTTTCAGCCCGAAATGCGCGTTCATCCCAGGGGACGATTAGGTAAGCTGTGCCGAGCTTTTGATGGAATAATGCCGTTTGAACCAGGTTTTCTCCTCTTAAAGCGTCAAAACCAACATGTGCACCACTTACAGAAAGTCCGTATTCATGCAGTTTTTCTCGCAAGCCTGTGGGATCCAGCCCATAGGGACCATAATCCCCAGCAAACTCAACGGCATCAAATCCCATTTCAGCCAAAGCCTGTAACGTACCACTAAAATCATTCTTGATAGCATCTTTTACCGACCATAACTGTACGCTGATACCCGGCACATTCTTCTCCTTTTGAGAAAGAGCCGAAGTACTATTTTGTTGGCTACACCCATAGAGTGACAAATTCAACACTAAAATGAAAAAGGCGAATCGAATAGGGCAATAAAAAGAAAGTTTCACGATAATCTCCCCGCTTTAAGTTCATTTACTGCGTAATCAACGGCTCTTGCTGTCAAGGCCATAAAGGTTATTGATGGATTGCCAACCCCAGACGAGCAAAAGCTTGCACCATCCGTTACAAATAAATTAGGTACATCATGTGCCTGATTAAAAGCATTCAGAACGGATTCATTCGGATCACGTCCCATTCTGGCCGTACCGACTTCATGTATGGCCAATCCAGGCGGAGCATAATTTACATCCGATTGGATATCGCTATATCCCGCATCTCGAAACATTGTCTCTGCAACGCTTGCCGCATGTTCCATCATTGTGATTTCGTTTGCAGACCACTTACAATGAATATCAAGCTGTGGTATGCCCCATTTGTCTTTTTTAGTAGCATGTAACTGAACCTGATTATCACGATTAGCTAGCATCTCTCCTTGCGCACCTAGCCCAATGACCCAGTTTCCCGGCTTATGTAGTTTCGACTTAAATTCAACACCAAACCCTTCTGTTGCACCTAAATGTTGCCAGTCTAAACGACTTGCGCTTCCTGCGAAGGCGTAGCCGCGTTTAAAGTTTTTGTGGTAACGAGAAGGCTCAAAATGAAAATTAGGAATATAGAGTGAAGACGGTCTTCGCCCTATATAATATTGATCTTCAAAGCCCGGCACCGATGCTTTTGTATAAGCATTATAATTATGGTCCATGAGGTACTTACCAAGCACACCTGAGCTGTTTGCAATACCATTTGGAAAACGTTTACTGATACTGTTGAGCATTATTTGGGTACTACCCAATGTAGATGCGCACAAGAATATCATTCTGCCATAGTATTCCCTCTGCTTTAGAGTGTCATTGTCAATAACCCGCACACCCACGGCCCGATTTTGTGCCTCGCTGTAAATAATGCTTTCAACAACACTATTTGGCGCTATATATAAATTTCCTGTCCTGGCCGCGGCTGGAAGTGTAGCGCTTTGGGTCGAAAAATAGGCTCCAAACGAACATCCCTTTTGACATTCATTTCTAGCCATACATTGCATGCGGCCTAGCTCAACCTGGATTTTCTGTGGCGCGGTGAGATGAGCACACCGGCTCATAATCACGGGTTTATCCGGATGCTTGTCTTTCATCAGATTGGTGAAATCCATTTCCGGTGCCGTCATATCAAAAGGAGGCTGAAAAATACCATCAGGCAGTTGAGGCAATCCATCGTGGTTACCACTAACACCGACAAAACGTTCAACATGATCATACCAGGGTGCTAAATCGGGGTAGCGAATTGGCCAGTCATTACCATGCCCGTCTTTCGCGTTGGCCTCAAAATCATAAGGACTCATACGATATGACTGACGGTGCCACAGTAAAGATTTCCCCCCCAGTTGATTCGCTCTAATCCAACTAAATGGGGCATCATCTTCAGTGTGATAAGGATAGTCTTTGTCGCTGGCAAAAAAGTGCTTGGTTCCATCGTGAAATGCATAACATTGTTTTTGTACAGGATATTCCTGCTCAATCAAATCTCTGGCGACCTTCATTCGATTGGTGTATTCCCAGGGAGGTTTAGCTTCAGTGATATAGTCTTTGCGGTGCTCTACAACTCTACCGCGTTCAACCATCAGCGTTTTTAGCCCCTTTTCACAAAGTTCTTTCGCTGCCCACCCTCCCGTAATGCCTGAGCCAATGACTATAGCGTCAAAAATTTCACTCGATTCATTGATATATTTTTCTTGGTTCATGAAAGTTATCCAACCTGTACAGGGAAGTCGTATTAGCGAATTAGTAGTAATCTTTGGAGCTATAAGCACTGCCAATTTCATCTAAAGGCACTACACCAATAAAGCGACCCGGAACAGCCAGGTAAGTCAATTCTTGAGTCGCCCCCGGCATCGACGTGTAATAACCAAAAACAATTAAACTTTTAAGTAACCTGAATGCTTGTCTTTCATCGTCAGGCATTCTCGAACTTTTAGCCTCAATGTCATTAAGTAATGCAACCTGTTGCTCTGATGAGCAAGAATGTAGCGATTTACCGTTTATTTCGACAGAACGCTGTTCAATGAATTGAATAGCAGCTTTTGCAGTTTGCTGTTCCGCGAACGAATATACGCATAACAATTGATGCTCAACAAAAATATGGCATGCAGCGTCAACTGCACCTGGAGTATTGGTGCGAGGTATCACTCCATCGCAAAAAGTTTTTAGCGTGGCTTTTTCAATTGTGGAAAATAGTCCGGAACGAACCTTGTTTTGCTCAAATAATTCTGAAGCCTCAACTATCCTGTTGATACCAGAAGCTCCAGCAGCACACACACCTAACGATAAAGCCATGCCTTTCAATAAAGATCGACGAGAACAATTTTGCATAACCAGCTCACAGCAACTTACATTAAAGCAACAATAACACAACAAGTGAACCGGTTCATATTTTTTGCCAAATAAACTCATAACCAACTGATTTAAAATGAAATATTTTTATGAACTGTGGGTGTTTTTGTGCGGAAAGCGAGGTGTTTGCAAATTCACTTTCCAAAATAAGCCTTTGTGAAGACAAAATAAAACGAATATTCCCGAAAGAACTTTTAATAGATGAATCAAATAAGCCAAACTCAAAGGCCAAACAACTAGAGCTTCTTCCATACGTAGATGAAGAAAATGAGGATAATAAAGAACATTTAGTGAACGTTTCATTAATACTTCCGAAAGGAATAGATATCAATGGAATGAAGTTCAACGGTACTGAATTTATCCCTTTGATACTATGCGCACTTGTCATTCAACTGTTAAGTGGAAAAGAACATAGTTTCGGAATAGATATTACAAACTGCATTAATAACTACATGGTTAATCCCGACAACGCAAAATTTACCAACAATGTATCTAGAGCTTTACGCAGTAAAAAAATTCTCAATCAAAAATGGTTAAATGTCCGTAAAGATGTTCACCCTAAATACAAAGCATTTTCTCTTAGCGAAAACTGGTTAGAAAGCTGGGAAGATATTTTTGGAACACCATTTAACAATCAATTATTAAGGTGAATCAACAAAAAAGCCCCGACCATTTCTGATCAGGGCTTCTTGATAAGTGGTGCCTCGACCCGGGATCGAACCAGGGACACGCGGATTTTCAATCCGCTGCTCTACCAACTGAGCTATCGAGGCTAAAACTGGTTAGCGTTGTCAGGTGTTGTACCTGTCTTGCTGTGGGTGCGTATTTAACGAGTTTCGAGCTTTTAAGTCAACCGTTTTTGTCAGAATTTTTTCTAACTGCGCGTTCTTTGCTCAATATGCACAAAATCACGGCTTTTTCGGTGGAACATAACCTTCAATAGTGGGCTCTTTGCCTTCAAACAGAAACGCTTCCATTTGCGCTTCCAGGAATTGCCTGTCAGTGGGCTCCATCATATTCAGTTTTTTCTCGTTGATCAGCATGGTTTGCTTCTTTTGCCATTCGGCCCAGGCTTCCTTCGAAATATTGTCGAAAATACGCTTACCTAACTCACCCGGGTAAAGCTGAAAATCCAATCCATCTGCGTCTTTTTTATAATGCGCACAAAATACAGTTCTTGGCATAGCTGTCTGTCTCCTGATTCAATGTGGTGATTATAACTGTTTCGACAGCGCCGTCAGAATTCTTTTCACCGGGGTTGGCACACCCACTTCTAACGGTTCGTCCAGGTTCACCCATCGCCATCCGGATTCCGCCACTTGCTGAGGAAATTGTTCGCAGTTAATTACCTCAGGTTCAATATCCAGGTGATAGTGAGAAAAGGTATGTCGAAACGGCTCTACAATATCCAGAGTCTCGTGCGAACCAATAAGCTGAGAAAGTTGTGACGACAGCAGTGTACCCGGCTCTCGCTCAAAGAAACTCCACAATCCACCCCAAATGCCGGTTTGCGGCCTTTGCTGAAGCAACACAGAACGCTGACACAATATCACGCTCATCACGGTTTGTTTTTCAGGTAGGGTCTTTTTAGGCTTTTTGCCCGGATAATCCGTTTGCTTGCCTTGTGCATAAGCCACGCAGTCGCTTTGCAGTGGGCATTCATCACACTTGGGTTTACTGCGCGTGCACAGCGTTGCCCCCATATCCATCATGGCCTGGGTGTAATGATTGGCCCGTTGCTGAGGCATTAAGTCTGTGGCGTATTCCCACAGGGCGTTTTCTACACTCTTGGTACCCGGCCAGCCACTAATAGCAAAATACCGCGCCAGTACCCGCTTAACGTTGCCGTCCAGAATAGGGTGTGACTGCCCGCCTGCTATCGACAAAATGGCCCCCGCCGTGGAGCGGCCAATACCAGGCAATGCCATTACACCCTCGAGCGTATCCGGAAATTCGCCGTTGTGCTCATCACGCACTTGCATAGCCGCTTTGTGCAGATTTCTGGCCCGGGCGTAATACCCCAATCCTGTCCACAACTGCAGCACGTCGTCCTGAGGCGCATTAGCCAACTCAACCACCGTTGGAAAACGTGCCATAAAGCGTTCGAAATACGGGATCACGGTGGTCACCTGCGTTTGTTGCAGCATGATCTCAGACACCCACACCCGGTAAGGGTTTACGTTTTGTTGCCATGGCAGGTGTTTGCGTCCGTGTTTGTCGAACCAGGTTAAAATGCGATCTGAAAACAGCTGTGACATGAACTCCCCGTATTGGTATAGCAAGCGTTGACGGATTGATTGGCGGCAAGTGTAACAGTGATTGCCTGACCAACGTAGTGCCTGTTACGATTGCATACCCGAATCAGGTTTACTTCTATGAATGTACTTTTTCTTCCCGGCACGTTGTGCGATGAACGCGTTTGGCTTCCTGTATGGAAAAATCTGCCGGCCATGGCGCGTGCCTATGTGCCTCTGCAATGGGCGAATACGCTGCAGGATATGCTCGCGTTAACCAGTGACCGCGCCACCCAGGGCGAAAAGGTGCATCTGGTTGGCTACTCCATGGGAGGCTACATTGCCGCATTGTGGGCACTGACTTACCCAGAACGTGTTGCATCATTGACCTTGCTGGGTTACTCACCACTCGGGCTGACAAACGAAGAGACCGCCAGGCGTAAACAACTGCTTGCCGTGTTAAAACAAGGCAAGTTTGCGTCGCGCCAAAGCCAGTATCTGGCCAATATGATCATTCCTGCCAAGCAGGACAGTTTGCTGCCCTTTATCACTGATATGGCAAGTGACCTGGGCGGCGCAACATTACAGGCGCAGGTGTCCAGCACCACACCGCGAAAAGATTTGTGTGCCAAGCTCACCACTCTGAAATGCCCTGTGCACATTATTGCTGCCGACAAAGACGCGGTGGTACCGGTAGCCTCAATACAACAGGCGGGCAGCAAATTACCCGGAGCAACGGTTAGCATAGTGCAAAACAGCGGCCATATGATGCTATTGGAACAGCCGGAAAAGGTAGCGTCTTTGATCGTCAAAGGTTTATCACTTTAGCCTATAACCCGCGAAAACCGGCCATTTCACGCTATAATCGTTGCATTTACCAACACTAAGTGGATAATGCCGCAGCGTAAAAGAGGTAAAGAACAGCATGGGTCAATTTAAAAGTCAGGCAGAAGCCGAAGCCGCTGGTGTATATGTCAGCAAAGTCAAAAGCTACGTTAAGCGCGAAGGCCGGTTAACTAACGGTCAGGCACGCGCGTTAGAAACCTACTGGCCAACCAAAGGCATCGAATATCAGGAACAGCCATTAGATCTGGCTGACACCTTTGGGCGCAGCGCGCCGGTAGTGGTAGAAATCGGCTTTGGTATGGGCAAGTCACTGGTTACCATGGCCCATGAAGCCCCTGAACTGAATTTTTTGGGCATTGAAGTACATCGCCCAGGCGTTGGCGCATGTTTAGCAGATGCTGGCGAATTAGGCGTGGAAAACTTACGTGTAATGGAACACGATGCAGTTGAAGTGTTAAAGCATATGATTCCAGATGGAAGCTTGCACCGCTTACAGCTGTTTTTCCCGGACCCATGGCACAAGAAACGACATCACAAGCGTCGTATTGTACAGGCAGAATTTGCTGAGCTGGTCAGAACCAAGTTGGCAGTGGGCGGTACATTTCATATGGCAACTGACTGGGAGCCTTATGCAGAATATATGGCAGAAGTCATGAATGCAGCCCCGGGTTACACCAATACGGCACAGAGCGGTGATTACGTTGAGCGTCCGGCTTACCGCCCTATTACCAAGTTTGAAGTTCGTGGCCAGAAACTGGGCCATGGCGTCTGGGACTTAATTTACGAGCGCACTGAATGAGTTTATCACCGGCATCGCAACTTGTTATTCGCAACATAGATCAGTTCGAAGAAGGGAACTGGTTGGTTATTAATGCCGATGATGCCGGGCTGTTTCCCGCTTTGCAGGCATTTAGTCTGACCGCATTACATCAGTTCTTTGATGTATTTTGCCAGGCAACCGGGCGCAATGGCGCCGCGCAATTCGATAGCCGGGATATTTGCGATGAACCACAGGCTATTCACATCACCGCCGAAAACGGGCAGCACAAACACGTATTTGCGCCCTATCTGAACAACGCAGAAGCGACCGATGTGCTGTTGTTCCTGCCAAAAGCCAAAGCGCATTTAAGCATGCTTATGGCAATGGCCGCCAACCTGGTCGGCAACAACGGCCGGGTTCATGTTGTTGGTGAAAACAAAGGTGGTATTAAAAGTGCGGGTAAAACCATGCAGCAGTTCGGCGCCGTGCAAAAGCTCGACTCAGCCCGTCACTGCAGTTGGGTAACCTGTGAAGTAAGTCATGCCCCTGGCAGTTTTTCTCTACACGATTGGACAGCCATCGATACCTATACGCTGAATGAACACGAATGGCAGGTATGTTCGTTGCCGGGTGTATTCAGCCACCGGGAGCTTGACGCCGGTACAGAGCTACTGCTGTCTAAATTGCCCAAAACGATGTCAGGTTCGGTGCTGGATTTTGCTTGTGGCGCAGGTGTGATTGCCAGCTATTTATTGAGTGGTGGTGCCCGCATTCAGGCAGAGCTGCTGGACGTCAGTGCACTGGCGCTATGGTGCAGCGCACATACACTGGAGCAAAACGGCAGTCAGGGGAATATCATTGCCGCAGACACACTGAATGGTGTTACTCACCGATTCCAGACCATTGTAACGAACCCGCCTTTTCACACTGGCGTAAAAACCGATTACCGCATTACCCGCGAGTTTATCGCCGGTGCAAAGCAGCGATTAACCAGTAACGGTAAGTTGTATTTGGTAGCAAATCGCTTTTTACCGTACGCGGAATTGCTCGACGAGCAATTTAAGCAACCTGCCACGCTGGCGCAAAACACCAGATTCTCGGTTTATTTTGCACAAAATTGATTTTTAATGTGGTAATTTGTTCTTCCATAAGAAAATCATGGAATGTGCAGGAGAAACAGGTTGAAGATTGTCTTTGCTATCTCGGAAGTTGAAGATTTAGTAAAAACGGGAGGGCTTGCTGACGTAGGCAAAGCGTTACCTTTGGCGCTACAAGCCGCTGGTCATGAAGTGAGTATCTTTTTACCTTACTACAAAACCATTGCACAGCAGCACAATTTGCCCGAAGCCTGTCCGGCCCAGACTCTGTTTACCGAAAGCAAGGTTTACCACTTTACGTTACGTCATATGGAATGGCGCGGCGTTAACGTGTACTTTGTTGACTACCCTGAATATTTTGATCGCGACGGCCTCTACAACAGTGCCTATGAAGCCTATGGCGATAACGGCGAGCGCTTTGCCTTTTTCAGCGGGGCAGTCCTGCACGCATTGCAAAGTCTGAATCAACAGCCAGATATTATTCACTGTCACGACTGGCACAGTGCCATGTTGCCATTCCTGTTAAAACAGGACCCGTCTGGCTATTTCGCCAATACCAAATCGGTGTTTACTATTCACAATGCGGCCTTTCAGGGCGTGCACCGATTAGAAGACATTCCATTTCTGCGACATCACCCTAGCATTCTGAATCAGGTCCACGGTGGCTATATTAACTACTTACAATCCGCCATCGAATGCGCAGATAAAATCACTACGGTGAGCCCTAACTACGCCACGGAGCTCCTTACAAACCTGGGAAGTCATGGCCTCCACGACCGTCTGGTGCAACGCGCGGATGACTTGTCGGGCATTCTGAACGGTTGCGATTACAGTCAGTGGAACCCCATGACAGACGGCTATATTCCGGCTCACTTTAATGCCGATGACTTGTCTGGCAAAGCAGAATGTAAAGCGAACCTGCAAAAACGTTTAAACCTGCCCAAAGAGCCGGGTGTACCGGTGTTTGGCATGGTCTGTCGCCTTACCGAACAAAAAGGTTTTGGGTATCTGGTGCCTATACTGGACCGCTTAATGCAGCACAAACTGCAAATGGTTATTATAGGAACAGGTGATCCGAGTGTATGTCAGGATCTGGGCGAGTTTGCTGAACAACACCCTGACAAGTTCGCATTTATCAATGGATTCAGTACCGAACATGCTCACCTTATTGAAGCTGGCTCAGACTTTTTCCTGATGCCTTCTCAATTTGAGCCTTGTGGCCTGAATCAGATGTACAGTCTCGCTTATGGCACAGTGCCGATTGTGCGTGGTGTAGGCGGCTTGAAAGACACGGTTATTGACGCTGAGCAAAACCCACTGGACGCGACGGGCTTTGTCTTCTTTGAACCAACACCCGACGCACTGCTGAACTGCATCAGACGCGCCTTGCTGGCCTATCACGAATGCTCTACCCGTTTCCGTGAAATGCAGCAACGAGGTATGGGTACCCGCTTTACCTGGGAAACCGCTGCCACTGCTTACCTGTCGCTTTATGAGAGTATGCATGCATGATACTGCGATGCCTTAGTCGCAAGACAGTCAGCATTGTCTGGTTATCGTTCTTTGTGAACGGTATTGCCTTAGCTGAGGTGCCGGAGCAGTGTGTTCAGGCACCTCAGCGCACCAGTATGTGCCCGCACACGCTTTTCCGTATTGCCAAAGCCCCCGTGCCGGGGCTCAACATTCCCAAAAACGGCATGGTATGTCTGTGTCTTTCAGACCTTACCGACCTTCCTGCCGTCGACCAGCCCAAGGCATTCGAAGCCATGGCAACACATTTACAAATGCCGGTCACTGATCTTTTTGTGCTGTTGGAAATTCCGGTTCCCGACTGGGCAAAACAATAAAACTGCACGCTTTAAGCTAACATTTCGACTACTTCGAGCTAATTAAAGAATATCCGGGCGATTTCTTTCTTTTTAAGCATTTATGATCCAATATTAAATTATTTCTCAGGACATTTTCGTAACCCATGCTGCAGTCGCCGTCCAGGCTTTCTATTCGCAATATTTTGTTATGGCTGGTTTTGTCTATTTCCGGCGGCGCATTGCTGATCTCGTCAGTCGTTTCTAATTACACGCAACATTCCAGAATGAAAGACCAGTTGGAAGGTGAAGTGCGTGCCATCGCCGACATGATTGCAGCCGCTTCACTACCTACGCTGTCAGTTATCCCACTGGATTTCGAACAAAAAGCGGCACAAACCGATACGCTCAATCAGTTGCTTAACAGCCTGAAGAACTACAACGATGTACTGAATGCTCATATCTACAGCATTAATGAAACCCCCACCCCTGAAATGGTGGCGCTTTACACAAAGTCGAGTACTACTGCGGTCGAGAGTAAAATTAACGACATGGCCAGGTACTATACTGCGAGGTTTGACGGTGATGTGTTCGAGATCATTCGTCCTATTAACGCCGAGAATCAAACATACGGCTATGTGTACGTGCGAACTACAGCGGAAGCCTACAACGCCTTTGTTAATTATTCCGTGACCGTTCAGATTGCTACGCTGCTATTGATCGTCATCGTCGCGTTTTTGGTGGCTTATCGTTTTGGCCATGTACTCAGCAGTCCGGTACAGGACATGGTGTTGGTTCTGCAGGGCGTGGCACGCTCGCGTGATTATGCCAGCCGCGCAAAGCACTGTGATGTCAGGGAATACAATATCCTTATAGACGCCATTAATGTATTGCTTGCCCGCATGCAGGAATACGTGGTTAAACAGCAACAGTCGGAACAACAGCACCAGGAACTAAACAGTCGACTGGAAGAAGAAGTGGGTCAGCGCACCGTGGCCCTGAAGGAGGCCAATACTGAGCTTATCCAGACTTTAGAAAAACTTCACCAGTTCCAGCGCCAGATTGTAGAGAATGAAAAAATGGCGTCGTTGGGCGATATGGTGGCCGGCGTTGCCCACGAAGTAAATACGCCAATAGGGCTGGGTATCACGGCATCAACCATGATGCTCGACCGTCTGGTGGTATTAGAACAGCAATTTTCCGACAAAACGCTCAAAGCAAGCAGCATGAAACGGTTTATAGAGGAAGGGCGTGAAAACCTGAACATTATTTACCGTAATCTCAACAGAGCAGCCGATCTTATTTCGAGCTTTAAACAAGTCGCGGTTGATCAATCCAGTGAAGAAGCTCGCGACATAAACGTGAAGCAATTAATCGAAGAAACGCTGATGTCGCTGCGCCCAAGATTGAAAAAAGTGACCCATACAATCCACATTGAATGCAACGAATCACTCAACGTAGTGTCAAAAGCAGGCCCAATAAATCAAATTTTAATAAATTTAATCATGAATTCACTCATTCATGCCTTCGAAGGGGTTGAAAATGGGCAAATTGACATCATTGCAGCATTGACGGATGACAAAAAACTGAAAATAATTTACAGGGATAATGGAAGTGGCATACCAACTTCCATTAAAAAGCGCATTTTTGATCCTTTTGTTACAACAAAAAGAGGCCAAGGCGGCTCTGGATTAGGTATGCACTTAGTGTTTAACTTAGTGACTCAGGCTCTGGATGGCAACATCAAACTTGAGAGTGAACCCGACAAAGGCGTGGAATTTACATTGTCTTTTCCGGTTTCAGTAAAAAAATAAACAAAATAGACGCAATTTAGATATTTTTCTTGAACAATGCCTGCTCTAGCGAGTAATTTATTCTAAAGTGGCAGTTAAATTGCAAGACAAAATACGCCAATAACGATATAAATCTGTTAAACTTTGAACAGAAACAAAACAATAGTAAATAGAGTGTGAACATGCAGACGCCCAATATATTGATAGTAGAAGATGAAGTGGTCACTCGTACCACGTTAAAGAGTTTGTTTGAAGCCGAAGGGTATAATGTGTTCGAAGCCGAAAACGGCGAACAAATGCATGATTTCTTTGAAAATCACGCCATTAACCTGGTTATTATGGATATTAACCTACCAGGTAAAAATGGTCTGATTCTGGCTCGCGAAGTACGCGACCGTAAAAATGTTGGCCTGATCTTCCTGACTGGCCGTGATAACGATGTTGACCGAATTTTAGGGCTAGAGATTGGTGCCGACGATTACCTCACCAAGCCATTTAATCCTCGCGAACTAACGATTCGTGCAAGAAACCTGCTGAGTCGTACTACCAGCAGCGCTGAAGATGACGATTTACCAAGCCGCGTTAGCTTTAATGGCTGGACGCTGGATGGCGACAGCCGTTCACTGATCTCTCCAAGTGGTAACGAGTTCCGCTTACCGCGCAGTGAATTCAGAGCGTTACACTTGTTCCTGAGTAACCCGGGTAAAATCCTGACTCGCGAACAGCTGATTATGGAAATGACAGGCCGTGAGTTACGCCCGAATGACCGTACTGTTGACGTAACGATTCGTCGTATTCGTAAGCACTTTGAATCTGAGCCAAGCGAAGAAGAGTTGATTGTAACCATCCACGGTGAAGGTTACCGTTTCTGCGGTTCCGTAGATAACTAAAATCAGGCGAAGCATGTGTTTAACGCCGGGCAGCATTAATGCTACCCGGCGTTTTTTGTTTCTGTCAGGAAGCGTTCTTCAAACGAGCTGCAAGGGCTCTTGCTTCTTTCTGGTAGGTGAAACCGGTTTGCTTGTCTAATAATTGCGACACTACCTGCAACGCTTCGTTGTTAAGTCCCAGCTGACTCAGGGTATAAGCCAGAAAATACCCGGTATCCAGGTTGTTTCCATCCAAAGTATGCGCCTCTCTAAGCAGCTTCACAGCGTCCTGAGGGAGATTTTGCAAGGTTAACGACCAACCAGCCAATGATTTCACATAAGGGTCATCAGGCATGCTCTGAGCCGCTATATTGGTATACTCAATGCCTTTGGTTATATCAAAGTGAAAGTAAGCTTGTGCCAGTCGGCGTGCAAATGCCGGTTTCTTATCTTCAGACAGCAAGTTCTCATATAAATACACATAGTGTTTGGCGGCTAACTCGAACTGCTGTTGATAATAATAAAACTGCGCCAACAAATTCCGTGTAAACACCAGGTCAGGTTGCTCCGCCACCCGACGGGACAGGGTTTGCTCAAACTCTTTGACCCCGATGCCATAGTGGGTCAGCGTGTAGAGCTTGGCATAAACCAGATCATAGCTACTGTTCAGCGACAGCGCCTTGTAATAGTGTGTTCTGGCTAACCTGAGATCACCGGATTGCTCAGCCAGGCGACCTTTAAGTAGCCAGACATCGGCCTGACCAGGATGGTCGCTGACTAATTGCCCCAACACCACTTCGGCCTCGCCAGGTTGATCAGTATTCAGGAAAACCTCGGCAAGCTTAACACCTGCCAATAAATCACCAGGCATGAGCTCTCTTGCCCGATGCAAACTTTGTATTGCGAGTCGTTGATTCCCAATTTGCAAAGCGGCGTTCGCCGTTGCTATCAACAGTAAGGGCTCATTGTTAGCAAGCAAAGCGGCTTTTTTCAGGTCGTTCTCTGCTTTTTTCACATCCCCTAACGCATGGTTCAACTGCGCACGTCGCAATAGATTTTGCGTAGTGTTGTATTCGAGTTCGATCAGGCGCGACAGGCTCTGTATTGCTGCGCTAATGTTGTTACTCTGAATGCGCAGCGCGACCAGGGCTTCCAACACATTTTGCTGAGAGTCGTCGAGTTTCAATAGCCGTAGATACTGGTTCAAAGCTTGTCCGGACTGCCCGGACGACAGCAACAATCCAGCGTATAGCTGCCCTACCGATAAACCCCTTGGAAACTTGCTGGACAACTCCCTGGCATCGTTCACTGCCTGCTCGGTATTACCCTGCTGATGAGTAAGCCAAATGCGATTCACTTTTGCCGGCGTTAGCTCGTCTGAGATAGAGAGTGCTTTATCCAGAGCCTGCGATGCTTCTTCAAACTGCTTGAGCATTAGGTGCAATGCCCCTTTAAAATTCAGTAAATAGGCATTATCCGGCTCACGTTTCAATAAGCTGTCTACAGCCAGTAGTGCTTGTTCAGGCTGATTGGTGCGGGCCATGACAACAGCAAAAACCGTTTGTACCTCTACTGACTCGGGGTATTGTTCGCGCAGCGCAGTCAGCTTTTCAGCGCCTCTGGCCAACAACCCTCTGCCGAGCAGAATTTTAACTTCCAGTAGTTTGGCATCAAGCCGTTCGGGGTAGCTGAAAACAAAGGTTTGCCAACTGCCCAGTGCTTTAAATATGGTGCCTTGCTCAATAAACAGTTCGATCATCATGGCATAAGCAGTTGGCGCTTCATTCAGCAACAACTCCTGGTTGGCTTCCAGTACTTTTATCGCTTCAGCTCGCTGACCCAACTGCTGCTGAGCTTTTGCCAATAACACTATGGTTTGCGGGAAATAGGCTTTCTGTTTATACAAGTGTGAAAACTCAGACAGGGCCGTTTCGAATGCGCCTTCCTGATATGCAATCAGTCCGCGCAGAAATATTAATTCTGAGGGCGATTCTGTCAAACTCACGCTGAGCTTCTCAATTTGTGCCTTTACAGCCTGCAGAGCCAACGCATTTTCAGTGTTGGCAACCAGGCTATTGCTGACTAACAGCGCGTAAGGATCTTGCGGTGATTGCGCCAGTATGGATTCAACCATTGTGAGTGCACGCTGGGTGTTGTTGCCCGCTAAATACAAATCGGCCAGTATTCGCAGAACCAGCGGATGTTCAGGGTTTATGGCAAGTGCGTGGTTAGCATATTCCAGTGCCTGGGCGTTGTTGTTTTGCCCCTGACTTGCCTGTGCAAGTGCCAGCCATACCCGAATATCGTTATCGTCAATCAAACGTGCTCTTTGTAAATAGCGGTTGGCTTCTTTCCAGTTCCTGGCCTTAATCGCAATTCCCGCCAGCCCCAAAGGTTGCTCGATATCATCAACCAGCAGGCCACGTTGCAGGTAACTCTCTTTGGCGCAGCGTTCTTCTCCCAGTGCGGAACAAGCCTCAGCCCTGGCCAATAACCAATATGCCTGCTGCTCTACGGGGAACTGTGTATATTCATCAAATTCATAAATGGTCTGGTAATTGCGCGTAGCTAACAATGCATCTGCCCATTCTCGAGCAAACAAAGAGGCATCGGCCCCGCGTTTACGCGCACTATTGAAAGTTACCACGGCCTGTGAATAGGCGCCGTGTTTGCTCTGAATCTTCCCTAGCAATGCAACGGCAGGCAAAAAGTCAGGCATTGCTCGCTGACAGCGTTTTAAGTGGACTAAGGCCGTATCAGGATCGCCCTGCTCATAACTGTATTCCGCTTTTTCACATTCTATGGAGGAGGTTTCATTGCTTTGTTGGGCTTTAGCAGGACCACACAGCAGGACAGCCGCCAACAAGTTTACGAACAGCATTATCGCAGGCGAAGTGCCCTGCAACCTGAATAGCGCATTGAGAGAATAAAACGGCAATTTAACATCCTGTAAAGCAAGCAGTGTAGCTGCAATGATATTATGTTTAGCACAATGCAAAAAGGCTGGAATTCCAGCCTTTTCGTTACAAAGTGTATAACAACATTATGAGCGGCGTCTAAGCGCCATTGTTGCAATCAGCCCACCAAACAGCAGGAAAAATACCGGGGGTGCCGGCACATCGACTCCAGGTGTTTCACCCGGCGGTTCGTAAGTAAACAGCTGATTGTGTAACTCTACCGTGCCGGTATACGACAAGGCAGCAAAACCACCGTCCAGGCTACCTGTGCCACTGGTAATGTCTGCGTTCGGTGCGAGCACTGAACCGTTCCAACCGTCGCCATTAAAACCAATCGACGTGTAGTCGAAGAAATTCCACAGCACCAAAGACGCAACCTGCTTGGTAAAGTTACCAAACGCTTTAGAGTTCAGGTTTAATGCACCCGTTCCCGCAACGTTAATGATAATGGGGACCGTAGGTGTAAAACCAAAACTAAAGCTGCCGTTTAACAAATCAGTACCATTGATGTTGAACACCAACAGGTCGTCGCTACTGGTAGATTCAAACTTCAGATTGTTCATGTCTGAGGTATTGAAAGTACCGTTTGCAGCTAAGGTTTTGTAATAGTTACTGTCGTCGATAACGCTTTGATAAATCGCATCAAACTGATTTTGCAAGGTGGTTTGGCTTTGCTGGCTCACTGAGCCGCTGCCATTCAGAATCAGGTTTGTGCTACCAATATTTCCACCGTAAACAATGTTGCCGTTCTGCGTTTTCACATCGTTTGCAGTGATATCACCAACAACCGTTACCGCGTCTACAACCGGATCAGCAGCGATTCTGCTGGCTACGTCCAGTGATTTGCCTGCCATGTCGATGTTACCACCGATCATAATGCGGCCTTCAATATCACTGCTGGTATTCAGGTCGTTTTTCAAAATGAGGTTATAAGTCCCTACATTCTCAACAGACGCAACTGCGCTCATAGACACGCAGACGGCCAACGACGCAATTAATTGATTGAACCTTTTCAATGTTCTGTACCCTGTTCCATTCTTACCGCGATCCAAGCAAAGATCGAACCAAAAAATAACCACATGAAATACATAAGGAAATTTGGTGACTGTAAAGTCTTCCTCTCAAAAGTGATAAAAAACCTGACAGGTCAAACCTGATATTTCACTACGCGCCAGCTATCATCATTTTTTCAAGCAAAACCGAGCCCGTGCTTACGCTACCGCGGCAATCCTGTTCAGCACCAATTGCGACGATGTTGGCATACATATCCTGCAGCGAACCTGCAATAGTAATCTCGTGAACCGGATATTGCACAATGCCGTTTTCTACCCAGAACCCGGCAGCACCGCGAGAGTAATCTCCGGTGACGATGTTCACGCCCTGCCCCATGAGTTCAGTGACCCACAGGCCAGTACCCATGGTTTTCAGTAATTCAGCGTCACTTTGTCCGGAATTACCTACCACCCAGTTGTGGATACCACCAGCGTGCCCGGTCGACACCGTATTGAGTTTACGCGCCGAGTAACTGGTATACAGATACGTAGACAGGCGGCCTTGTTCAACCACATTCAGATCGCGAGTCGCCACGCCCTCATTATCAAAGTTGCTGCTTGCCAGTCCGCCTTTCAAATGGGGCCGCTCAACAATATTCAACCACTCAGGGAAAACCTGACTACCCAGTTTATCTAATAAAAACGAGGAACGGCGATACAGTGACCCTCCGCTAATTGCACCAACATAATGTCCGAACAAGCCGGCTGCAATTTGTTTATCGATAAGTACTGGCACTGTGGCCGTCTTGATTTTCTGTGCACCAAGGCGTTCAACCGTTGCTTTTGCCGCCTCGCGACCCACACTCTCAGGGCTGTCTAACAGGCTCGCGTTACGACTCACCGTGTAGGCGTAGTCACGCTGCATATCTTCGCCTTCGCTGCCAATCACCATACAACTCAGACTATACCGGCTACTTGTGTAGCCAGCATTAATACCATGCGTATTGCCGTACACGCGCATACCGATATTCGCGTTGTAACTGGCACCGTCGGTATTGGTTATCCGAGGATCGTAATCCAGTGCAGCTGATTCAGCACGTACCGCGGTTTCGATGGCTTTTTGAGGGTCCAGCGGGATCGGATGGTACAACTCCAGGTCAGGGAACTCCGTTGCCATCAGCTCTGCGTCGGCCAAACCGGTACACGGGTCTTCGCTGGTATAGCGAGCAATATCTACCGCTTTTTCCACTGCCAGTGCAAGTGCAGACGGACTAAGGTCAGCGGTAGATGCGCTGCCTTTATGTTTGCCCACATACACGCTGATCCCCAGTCCACCATCGTTGGTGAACTCAATATTTTCCACTTCGCGCATACGGGACGACACTGCAATGCCTTCCACCTTCGACATACTGGCTTCAGCCTGTGTGGCACCTTTTTTTAGTGCCAAACTGAGTACGTCAGCAACTTTTGATTGAATTTCTGCGAGTTGTTGTTCGATTTGCATAGAAGTTTCGCTATAAATGTCCATTGTTCATGGGCTACAATTTACTATTATTTAGTTTAACACGAGAGTCCCATGACCGACCCGAGTCAATACGATGACGAAAACTGGGATAGCAACGACGACTATCCTGATTTTGACGAGCCCGTCAGTAAATCCGAACTCAAACGTCAGTCTGCTCACCAACAAGAAATTGGCGAGCAACTGGTTAATTTGTCTGACGCCCACCTCAAGACCATCCCGCTGGATGAAGAGCTGGGTGATGCCGTAACACTGGCCCGCCGAATCAATCGCAAGAAAGACGGTTTTCGCCGCCAGCTACAATTCATAGGCAAATTAATGCGTAGTCGCGAGCTGGAGCCAATTGAAACCGCTCTGGCTAAACTGCAGCATCAGCACAATGAACACAACGCGCTGTTCCACAAACTGGAAAAAGCCCGTGATGCTATTGCCGACCAGGGCGATTCTGCTATTGAGCCACTGCTCAGTGACTACCCTCAGCTAGAGCGTCAGAAACTGCGTCAGTTTCATCGTGCTATCGTTAAAGAGCGCAGCAACAATAAACCGCCTAAGGCGTACCGGGAATTGTTCCAATACCTCAAAGGCGCAATTGTTGAATAAACCTGTGATTCAGGCTTAGTCGGGCGGATACGTTAAGACGTGCCGCCCACTGTTAATTCATCAATTTTCAGTGTGGGTTGCCCAACGCCAACCGGTACACTCTGCCCATCCTTACCGCACACACCAACACCGCGATCAAGTGCGACGTCGTTGCCAATCATTGAGATTTTCTGCATAACTTCAGGGCCATTACCTATCAGCGTAGCGCCTTTGATTGGTGCAGTAATTTTACCATTTTCAATCAAATAGGCTTCGGCACTGGAGAACACAAATTTACCCGAGGTAATGTCGACCTGACCGCCGGCAAAGTTAGGTGCATAAATGCCTTTATCGATGGTAGCAATGATCTCTTCCGGGCTGTATTGGCCCCCTAACATGTAGGTGTTGGTCATACGCGGCATAGGTAAATGCGCATAGGATTCGCGACGCCCGTTACCGGTAGGTTTAACCCCCATCAGGCGCGCATTCATTTTGTCTTGCATGTAGCCAGTCAGGATACCGTCTTCAATTAACACGTTATGTGCAGTTGGGGTGCCTTCATCATCGACAGTCAGTGAACCACGACGATTATCCAGTGTGCCATCATCAACAACGGTAACGCCTTTCGCAGCAACCTGTTTACCCATGCGACCACTGAACGTAGACGCGCCTTTGCGGTTAAAGTCACCTTCCAGACCGTGTCCCACCGCTTCGTGTAGCAGTACGCCTGGCCAACCATTCCCTAACACCACTGGCATTAAGCCAGCAGGTGAGGCAATGGCTTCCATATTCACTCTGGCCATGTGCAGTGCTTCGTCAGCCAGCTTTTCATAATAAGGTCTACCGTCTTCCTGCTGAGTGAAGAAGGAATAAGTATGACGACCACCCGCCCCGGCACTGCCGCGCTCTCTGCGGTCGCCTTTTTCCAGCAATACCGAGCAATTTAAACGCACGAGTGGGCGAATATCGGTTGCAAAGGTACCGTCACTGCCTGCGATCAGTACTTCTTCGTACACACCACTCAGCGAGACTACGACCTGGCTAATGTTGGTGTCTTGTTGACGAATATAGGCATCGACGGCTTTGAGCAGGGCAATTTTTTCTGCCTCAGCCATGGCCTGAATCGGGTTATCGCTGGCGTAGCGGGACGTGGTTGCCACGTCACTTAACGCCGCCACTTTCAATGTACCACCTTGTGGCGCAATGCTTCGCGCCGCGCCACAGGCTTTTAAAATAGCGTCCTGGCTGATTTCATCTGAATAGGCAAAACCGGTTTTTTCACCGCTAATCGCCCGCACTCCGACACCGCGCTCAACGTTAAAACTGCCTTCTTTAATGATGCCGTCTTCCATCACCCAGCTTTCGTGCTGGCTGGACTGAAAATACAAATCGGCATAGTCGGTTTGATGCGTGTAAATAGACGCCAGCGCTGAATCCAGGCTTTGTCGGGTCAGTCCCGAATCACCGAGTAAATGCGTTTCAACTTGATTTGTCAAAATGACTCCTGAATCGATTGTGTTGTGACAGTGGCATAGACTGGCGATATTTACCCAGTTCGGCCAGTGACACGGATTGCTGAACTACTCCTGGCATTGTAGCACGTTGTGCCAGAAGCTCGCCCCATGGCGACAAAATAAGGCTGTGCCCGTAAGTTTCCCGGCCGTTTTGATGCACGCCGGTTTGGTTAGCCGCCACCACGAAGCACTGTTTCTCTACGGCTCTGGCTCCCAACAGGGTATGCCAGTGCGCAGCGCCAGTGACCTGCGTGAACGCAGCAGGCAGCACCAGAATGTCTATCTCGTCCATCGCATCGAATAAGCCGGGGAAACGCACGTCGTAACACACTGCCATACCAATGCGGCCAATTGGCGTATCTGCCACGACTACCTGCGTGCCCGCTTGTGTGTATTTGGACTCCAGATACGAACGGGTATTGTCTGCTACCGACACATCAAACAAATGAATTTTCTGATAATGCGCCAACTGCTCGCCTTCCGGGCTAATAAGCAAACTGGACGCGGTAAACTTTTGCGGATTGTCACATTGTATGGGCAGCGTGCCACTCACAATGTAACAGTTGAACTCTTTGGCCAGCGCCTTCAACCGCGCCTGAATCGGGCCCTTGCCTTCCGACTCAGCTACCGTCAGTAAGTGTCCGTCACGGGTACCAAAACAGGCAAAACACTCCGGCAGTACCACCAGACTGTTTGCAGGCAAGTTGGCTTGAGCAAGTTGTGTCGCCACAACGTCTAAATTTTCCGTTACATCCGGGCCGGATGTCATTTGCAGCGCAACAAGATTAACTGTCTGCGTCATTGATGTCCTTGGGTACGATGGCCGGGGAATCAGATTCTGTTGGTGTGGGCGCTTGCTGCTCGGCAGGCACCTGCTGAGCTGGCAGTGCAATATCTTTGCTGTCGCGGCCAACTTCCTCTAACACCGGCTCGTCAATTGTGCCAGTGATATGATAATTAACATTAGAGATCACTTTCGCCGAGGTCAATACCTGATCTAATGCCAGCGCCGCCAATGCGGTGGGCGGATTCACCATAAAATAGACTAAAAACGGCAGGTTGCCCGTGACGTTTGGCGCAAAACTGACATTGTAATTCAGGGTCTGCTCAGCCAGATTGGTATAACCGGTAATTTCGATTTCGCCGGCGCCGCCATCAACGACGGTGTCATTGGTATTGGCCACCCCGTCGACAATTTGGAAGCTACCCTGAATGTCGTCGTAAAAGAACCCTTTAGCAAACACATCCCGAAAATCCAGACTCAGTTTACGCACCAGTGAGTTTAGGCTAAACAAGGTAAAAATCCGCGAGCCTTTGTCGCTTACCTGCGTGAGATAACCATCGGTTAGCTGGGTTTCAATATTGCCGTTCAGCGATGCCATTGAAAAGTTAAACGGTGAGTCCTGCCAGTCCAGAATAAAGGTCACATCGGCAGCTGAATCCTTGATGCCGGAATTTACCCCCATCAAAGACAGAAAGGCCCCCACATCCCGGCTGTTAACTTTACCTTCAATACGGGTGCTCTCGGCATTGCCCTGAGTCAACCAAGCACCTGATGCCTGAATGGCGCCGTAAGTATTCTTGGCACTTAACTGCTTGATCCGCATACCATCATCGAGCCTGACCACCTCAACATCGACTTCACCAAAGTCTTTGTCGAGGAGCACACAGTTACCACAATGAAAACGAATGGGCGGCAAATCAGCGGGTTTATAGTTGTGCTTAACGGTCTCTTCTGTGTTTTTACCTTGCCACTCTGTCAGGCGAATAAAGTCGGCGTTTATATCTATACCCTGCTCCAGCCAGGCGTCATAAAGTCTTACTTCCGCTTTTGCTTGTGACGAGGAGACATCCAGCAGCCAGTTGTTGTTTTGTTGCTTTGCAGTGATATCGACACCTGTCAATGTCTGGTCGAACACCACCAGATTTTCCGCTTCAATAAAAATGCGTTCGGGCACAGAGAAGTATGGTTTGCGTGCAGTTTGCCCCGCGTCCGAAGACGGCGAAAAACCGCCTACCAACAATTCAATGGCCTTGTACCAATCGGCGACTTCCACCTTTTCCAGATCGGCTGAGATACTGAAGCCGACGCCCAGCCCGACAAAGTCACTGTCGCCTAACGCCAAATGCGCACGGGAAAACTGCTTTTCAGCGTGAGGGAGGACACCGTTAAATCGCACGTCACTGCCAATGTTCACACTGACATTGGTCGCTTGTTCGTTGCCGTCAGCCAGCACCATTAATGGCATCAAATCGGTCGATAATTTATTAAACGGCAGTGGCAGGCGAGAGTCTACGCCATGCAAATCACTGTTTAATGTGGCGTGATACTGGAACCCGTCTTTTTTGAGGGAAACCGATACATCAGTTTGCCAGTTACTGCGCCCGGAGAGGTAAGCGTTAAAAGCGGGATTAAATCGCTCAATCAAGGGTTGCGTGGCCCAGTTGCCGGCCAGATGCATATCCAGCAGGTATTCATCGCTCAACTGGCTGCCCGTAAGCTGAATAGTAACAGGTTGGTCAGTTAAGTCTGCCGTTACCCCTTCCAAAGAAATATTGGCATTGTCGAACGCTATATCGCCTTGCACGTTTGCAAACACCAAATCCAGGCTTGTTACTGTCACCTGATTATTATTCAGGGTTGCAACACCTGACGCCGACACCTGTTCGCCGTTTAACGGGATATCCAGATGCAAGCGAGCGCTCAGCGGACCATCTACCACTACATCCCGGGTCAATACTTTGCCCAGGGAGTCTTGCATGCTGGAGGCCTGCATCAATTGTCCAACGGCTTCGCCGGTACCTAAGCCGTTAGCATCTATAGACAATACCGACGAACCGGCCAGTCGGGGAATTTTCGCCTGCAGGTTGCTCAGTTGAATGGCTTGCAATTGGCTTGAGTCACTGCTCATGTAGAGCGACTCGTTTTCGAACAGCAAGTCCATGCTTAATTCAGTGAGTGCGGGCCACTGGCGCGAAAACGTAAATTCAGCGTCTTTAATAGCAACCTGAGCCTGAAAGATGCCCTCATTTTGCCTGAACGGGAAAGCATCTACCGCTCCATGCCATATCACTGTGGCCTGTTCTACTTCTCCGGCTCCGCTAAAGGCGCGATTCAGATAGCTAACCGTACCTTTACCCATATAATCAGCCGGGAATAACTGTGGTACTTTGCTGAGCGGCATTTTGCTGACATTCAGTACGGTAGATAAATGTTTGTTGGCAAACTGGTAGCGCAATGACTGCTCGAAACTCACTAATTCGCCATCGACGGCCAGTTTGTCTATCCACAACTGCCAGTCTTTGTTGTTATCGGCAAAAAGATAAGCCCGCCCTTTCACCGACGCCAGATCTATGTCCTGCGGCAGTAAATTATCTACGGAGAAGGCCACATCTGCTGCATCAAGCTCCAGTACGCCGTGGTCCTGATACCAGAAAAACTCTGCATCCAGCGCATTGAGCCCGGGTACGTGTCCACTTTGCTGCCACTGCATATCAAATACCTTGGCAGCGGCAGAAAACTGTTTGTCCTGCCATTGTAATTGCAATGTGGCCAGCTCAGCTTCAGGCTGAAGTCGGTTGATTAGCGAACCTCCGTCACCAGCGATAAACAGCGGCGCCAGTGACAACAATGGCGACAACGTCAGTGGTTTCACGGTATTGATTAACACGTTGCCGTTATTGTCGGCTTTGCCAACCAGGTCGGTAACCAGCGTGTGTTTACCGGACTGCAGCACCAGTTGGTCAACCCGAATCGACCAGCCGTCATCGACCGGGACGGCCTGCACAGTGCCGCCGCGAATATGGCTTTGCAGTGACGCGTCCTCAGCAATACGCCAGGCAATATCGCTGTCATCAAAGTCAACCTGTACCGCTGTCACCTGATTGTCGTTTAGTGATGCCCAAAATTCAAAATTACCGCGGCTTTCTTCAACTGGCGAACGCGTGGGTAACAATGCGCTTACCCACGGAGAAATGTCCAGCGCCTCACCCTTAGCGTATAAGGTGCCTTGCAGTGAGGATTTATCGCCATACAAATCAAGTATGAAGGACGCCGAGTTGTTCGCCAGCTCCTGAACCCGGATTTCTCCGCGTCCCTGGTGTCGCTCATCACGGTTAACCCACACCAGCTGCGAAAGCTCGACCACTTGTTCGTCGTTTGCTGTGACCAGCCTGACCTCGCCATGCAGCAGCGAAAAGCTCTGCAACTGATCTAAAAACAGGCTGCGCAAAGCCTCAACAATCGGGAAGTCTCCGGCATCACCAGACTCCATGCGCTGGGTATCAATTTTGGCAGCCAATCCCACCAGATCAAAGCGTTTGGATGACAGCTCTCGTTGCTGAATGGATTGCCAGAAATCCACTTCTACGTAAACTTGCTGGACGCGCAGTTCAACCGGTGACAGGTCGTTCTGAGTAAACTCAACGCCATTGAGTACAATACTTGGGCCGGTGCCCTGCCAGGCGGCGGAAAGACTGTCGATGGTGAGATTAATGCCGTATTGGGCGCTCAGGTAATCCTCGATGAGATGCTTTTCTTCATCGAGATAGGGAAGGGTGTAACGCAGTACACTCAGTAAAACAGCAAACAGCACCAGTACAATGGCACATAACAGCCAAAGTTTCCTTACAAGATAAGCGGAAACAGACAGAACGCGGTTCACATCATTACCACATCGTACTTATCCTGGTTGTACATTGTTTCAGTTTGTACTTTGATTTGTTTTGAAACAAAGACTTCCAGTTCTGCCAACATGTGAGATTCCTCTCCCAGCAAGTAATCCGCTACGGAAGGAGACGCATATACAACGAACTTGTCTGCATCGTAGGCGCGGTTGACCCGCACAATTTCACGCATGATTTCAAAGCAGATAGTTTCCAGCGTTTTCACGGAGCCGCGCCCTTTACACACCGGGCATTCACCACACAAAATATGCTCAAGGCTTTCGCGGGTGCGTTTGCGCGTCATTTCCACCAGCCCCAACGACGTAAAGCCGTGAATATTCACTTTAGCCCGGTCTTTGGCCATGGCGGTTTCCAAGCTATTCAGCACCCGGCGTTTGTGATCGTTGTCCGTCATGTCGATAAAATCGATCAGGATCATCCCGCCCAGGTTGCGCAACCTGAGTTGGCGAGCGATAGCCTGAGTCGCTTCCACATTGGTATTAAAGATGGTCTCTTCCAGATTGCGATGTCCTACAAACGCCCCGGTATTAATATCAATGGTGGTCATGGCTTCGGTTTGGTCGATGATCAGATAACCACCTGATTTAAGATCTACCCTACGCTCCAGTGCGCGCTGCACTTCGTTTTCAACGTCGTACAAATCGAAGATAGGCCGGTCGCCCGGGTAATACTCCAGCTTGCGGTTCATCTCTGGCACATATTCTTTGGTGAACTGCGACAGTTCCTGATAAGACAGCTTGGAGTCGATTCGAATACGGTCCAGTTCAGTGCCGACGAAATCACGTAACACGCGTCGAGCTAATGGCAAATCTTCGTACAGGACATGAGACTTACGGCGCTTCAGGCGCTGCTGAATTTTGCTCCACAAACGGCGCAGAAAGTCAGCATCTGCTGCCACTTCAGGGTGACTCACCCCTTCTGCCGCAGTACGGAGTATAAAGCCGCCGTCTTCATCACAAAACGCGGAAACCAGCTCTTTTAGGCGCTCGCGCTCAGCTTCATCCTCGATGCGCTGAGACACACCCACGTGGGTCACGCTGGGCATAAAGACCAGATAACGAGACGGAATAGTAATGTCGGTAGTGAGCCTGGCGCCCTTGGTTCCAATGGGATCCTTGACGACTTGTACTACGATATCCTGCCCATCACGGACCAAATCACGGATATCGTGCTTTTCAATATGGCTGGTAGAGACTTCGCCTACCACTTCGTTGTGGATCACGATATCTGAGGCATGCAAAAACGCGGCTTTCTCTAGTCCGATATCTACAAATGCAGCCTGCATACCAGGCAACACCCGGCTTACTTTACCGCGATAGATATTGCCCACCAGCCCGCGCTTGGTATGGCGTTCAACATGAACTTCCTGCAGAATACCATTTTCAATTAGCGCCACCCGCGACTCCGACGGCGTAACGTTAATCAATAATTCTGCACTCATGACATCACCTCAAATTCTTTGAGCAATTGTACGGTTTCATATAATGGCAACCCTACTACCGCACTATAACTTCCGTTGATTGACTTAACAAATTGCCCGCCAATTCCCTGAATACCGTAGGCACCGGCTTTATCTGCTGGTTCACCCGTTGCCCAGTAGTCGTCGATTTGTGCCGCGGTTAAAGGACCGAATACGACTTGCGTGACCACGCACAGTGTCTTTTGACGGGTTGCATCTCTGACACTGACAGAGGTCATGACCTCATGCTGCCGGCCACTCAGGGATTGCAACATGCTACGCGCGTGCTCTGCATTACGGGGCTTGCCCAGCGCCTGATTCTCCAATACCACCATGGTGTCTGAAGCCAGTACCACTTGCGCTGTCCCTTCGACTTGCAGCCAGGCCGCATTGGCTTTTTCGGCGGCTAAGCGCAACACCTGTGCTTTTGGCGGCTCATTGGTCAGGGCTGTTTCGTCCAAATCCACGGGCTGCTGAATAAATTCGACCCCAATCTGGCTCAATAGTTCGGCGCGTCGGGGCGAGGCCGACGCAAGCATTAAGGTTCTAGTTTGCATCAGGTAATCCTTAGCTGACGTCTTATTTTTCGCAGTAGCCAGAACATCCAGGGCCACAGAGCCATTGACGTTAACACCGGCCACAGTTCCTCAAACCGGAATGTGACATCGGTGAGCAGTCTCAATAACCAGAATAGCAGTGAATGGTACAGCCCGCTTACTACGCCAATGATCACAGCCTGTTGCCAAACCGAGTAATTTCGCAGGCGCTGGTAATTTGCCGCCAGCACGTAAATAGACACGCTCAGGGCAAAACTGTGCACACCTAACGCCGTGCCAAGCAAAATATCCATTGCCAGGCCGCTAATAAATGCCACACCCACATTGGCTCGATGCGGCAAGGCCATTACCCAGTAGGCCAGGACGATAAGCACCCAATCAGGTCGGTACATATCCACCTGAATCGGCACCGGAATAATCTGGCACACCATAGCGATAATAACGCTGATAGCAATGGTGTAGTGGCGAACCTTAATCACTGGCCTTCTCCACTGCGCTGCTATCCTCTTCGTTCTCTGCACCATTTGGCCACAGTATCAGTAGGTATTTCAGCCGGTTCAAACGTGCCAGTGGCAACACCGTTACCTGTGCAAACGGACGCGATTCGTCGCGTACCACTTCTGTCACTTCTGCCACGGGATAGCCCTCCGGAAACACATCACCTAATCCGGACGATACCAATACATCGCCAACTTCCACATCGGTACTATGCGCAACATGCTCCAGGAACAATTCGTCAATAACCCCACCGCCGCTGGCAATAAATCGTGCATTGTTTCTCACTGAGCGTACTGGAATAGAGTGCGTGACATCGCTGATTAGCAGTACCCGGCTGTTGGTCGTCCCGACCTCCATAACCTGTCCCACAATACCGCGTTCGTCCAGAATGGCCTGCCCCAAAAACACGCCGTCGATAGCACCTTTGTTAATCACGATTTGCTGACTATATGGGGTATTGTCTACCGCCATCAGCTCCGCCACCATTTTGCGCATGTCTTGCCTTACCGGCGCGTCAAGCAACCTGCGCAACTGCGCATTTTCGCGTTCCAGGACTTCAAATCGTTGGAGCTTTTCGCTCATTAATAACAAACGGTTAGTCAGTTGCTCATTTTCGGCAATGAGAGCCTGGCGAGAGGTTAAACGCTGAGCGCTGACATCGAGTAATTGGCCCGGCAGGTTCGCCAGGTACTGGATTGGGCTCATCAGCGAGTTCAGAAAAACGCGGGAAGAGGAAAAAGCGTCGAGCCTGAAGTCCAGAAACATCAAAACCACCGACATGGTTAACGCCAATGCCAGCCGGTTATTCAGTGAGGGACCGCGGGTAAATATGGTATCCATAAAACAGCAAGGCAACCTGTGGAGGTTGCCTTGTTCGTTTATTCGTAACTAAAAAGGTCGCCGCCGTGCATGTCAATCATGTCGAAGGCTTTACCCCCGCCACGAGCCACGCAGGTTAACGGGTCGTCAGCAATGACCACCGGAATACCGGTTTCTTCCATTAACAAGCGATCCAAATCTTTCAGCAATGCACCACCACCGGTGAGTACCATACCGCGCTCTGAAATGTCTGATGCCAACTCTGGTGGAGATTGTTCCAGTGCAACCATTACCGCAGACACGATACCGGTCAGCGGCTCTTGCAGGGCTTCCAGAATTTCATTGGAGTTCAGAATAAAGCCACGCGGCACACCTTCAGCGAGGTTACGACCACGCACTTCGATTTCACGAACTTCTTCGCCCGGATACGCTGCACCGATTTCATGCTTAATGCGCTCAGCCGTTGCTTCACCGATCAGTGAACCAAAGTTACGGCGAATGTAGTTAATAATGGCTTCGTCGAATTTATCACCACCAATGCGAACTGACGATGAATACACCACGCCATTCAATGAGATAATAGCCACTTCGGTAGTACCACCACCGATATCAACAACCATGGAGCCGGTTGCTTCCGATACCGGCAATCCGGCACCAATTGCCGCTGCCATTGGTTCGTCGATCAAATATACCTCGCGAGCCCCTGCGCCCAGCGCAGATTCTTTAATTGCCCGGCGTTCAACCTGGGTTGAACCACAAGGTACACATACCAGCACACGAGGGCTGGGACGTAAAAAGTTATTGTCGTGAACTTGCTTGATAAAATGCTGTAACATTTTTTCGGTAACGTAGAAGTCGGCAATCACACCGTCTTTCATTGGGCGGATAGCCCGGATGTTACCTGGTGTCCGACCAAGCATACGTTTTGCTTCCGCGCCCACGGCAGCGACACTTTTTGGTCCTGCGGCTCGCTCCTGGCGAATGGCAACAACGGAAGGTTCGTTCAGTACGATCCCCTGATCCTTTACATAGATCAGCGTATTGGCTGTTCCGAGGTCGATGGACAGATCGTTAGAGAACATGCCTCGCAGCTTCTTAAACATGTAGTGGTATTTCCTGTAATATACGCCTGAATTAACACCGTAAGGTGCGGGAAGACGGCGGTCAGACGTAAACTGATAACGTTGCGCACACTTTAACAATGGGGGCTATTTTGAGCAAGTAAACTGCCCCCATTAAAGAAAAAATATCTTAAGCGTTGTTGACCATGAAAGTACGATATTTGTTCAATTTAAGTGCGTCTTGCTCTCATTTCTTCGATTGAAGCTTGCTCAGAAAGAGAAAATACGTAGGAGTAAGCGCGAAACTTCCGGATTAAAAGCCTTCGCGCATATGAATTGTACGGTCGTTGCCACGGTAGATGCCGAAGAATAAGTCTGCCGACGGACTGTCATCTGCATCGATGTCGCCGTCGCCGTCCCAGTCTATATTCAGGTGATTCGCCCAATTAGCCCCTGGCGCAGCCGGGTCCAGTCTAATGCGCACTGAACCGCGTACGGCTACACCGTTGGACATAGCCGGGCCTACCGCAATAACACCATTTTCGCTTTCGCCATTTGTGAGGGTGCCACTTCCTGCAATGCCCGACAGTAAGCCTGTTAAATCCTGTTCATCATTGCCGGTAGAGGTATTTTCAAGCGTGATTTGCCCACTGCTTTGGGTGAAAGCAACTGCAGTGCAACTGTCGTCGGTATTCACCAGCCAGTTACCATTGTTGAAGTATTCAGCAATGACCGGTAAACGCAGTGTTTCAGTTTCCGGACCAAAGCTGTTTTCCAGGCGCAGTCTGCCATAGCGCATTTCACTGCCCTGAACAGAGGGAATAGTAAAGCTTTCACACCCGTTTGGATAACTGGATTGATAGCATATGCCGTCGGTGTCAGTAAGCACACTGCTGCCGACAATAATGTCGACATCGGCGGTAAACGGCGAGCCGTTACCCGCACCGGTCGCCGGGGTTGCTATCTTGCTGTATTCAAGGCTGGTGTCGTACACCGTCATCACACCATCACCGTCGTAATCAGCACTGTCGGTGATCACCGGAGTAGAGCCAGCTGTGAGCGTATTCAAGGT
>NZ_CFIDRX010000008.1:0-52148 GCF_984433645.1 Marisediminitalea sp. | reverse complement strand
TCATGGGCCGCAGACCGAACTCGCCCGTTATGTGCCTATCCGACGGTAGCCCGATACAATGCGGATGCCGGAAATGGGGATGTAGAATCTGCTGAGAGTTTTAGTTGCCAATAATCAACGATTAGTAAGAAGAAGCAGGCTTGCAGCACAAGCCTGCTTATTATGATTTGGAAGAACACAGGTTAACTGCTTACATAGACCTGGCTAATTACAAATCCAATACCAGCCGTTTGCTTTTTGCACGGGAACAGCACGGCGTAATCTGATTCATTTTCTGTTTTTCATCTGCACTCAAAAACACGTCTTTATGGTCGGCTTCACCCTCGAGCAGACCGGTAAGGCAGGTACCACAAACGCCTTCTTCACAAGCCACCGGAATAAACATACCGTTGTCTTCCAAAACATTCAAAATAGAGACGTCTTCAGCAACCTGCAAAACCTGCCCGGTGCTATTAATAACTACCTCGAAACGTTGATCCTGACTATGGTCTATTGCTTCAGCCGCAAAAAATTCCCGATGGATATTTTCTGTTGGCCAGCCATGTTGCTCAGCAGCACTGATAACGTCCTGAATAAAGAGATTCGGCCCACAGATATATAACTGAGTATCTTGGTTGTAGTCAGCCAACAACCGATACGGATTAAGCCGGTTTTGGCTGTTACCTAAACTAAAATGAAAATGACAATTGCGCGCATAATCTGAGTTTGAAATACGATCGTAGTAGGCAGCATGTTGCTGTTCCCGGGCACAATAATGTAACTCAAAAGGTGTGTCTTCAGCATGCAGTTGCTCGGCCATAGCCAACACCGGAGTGATTCCAATGCCAGCCGCAATCAATAACGTTTTATGGGTGCCTTGTACTAGTGGAAACAAGTTTTTAGGCGCACTAATGGTTAACACATCGCCTTGTTGAAGTTGATCATGGATGTATTTTGAACCACCCCGGCTATTAGGCTCATTTAAGATAGCGATTTCATAATGCTTGGTATCTACCCCACCACATAATGAATATTGGCGAATAATGCCATTTGGTAAATGTACGTCGATATGAGCCCCGGCTTGCCAGGCAGGCAAAGCACTGCCATCGACCGCCGCCAGTTGTAAACGGCACACAGACGCCGTAAGTGGCTGTTTGTTGGTGACGATCACTTCGAACATTGTTTTTCTCCGGCGTTCGTGGATGCGGAAGCCGCTTGCTCTTGCTTTATAACACGCTCAATCATTCTGCGTGCCTGTACGCCACCGGCGTCAATATCCAGCTTCAAAAGAGACCGGTCAGGGTAATCCAATAAGTTTCGTTGCTGACGCTCCAATACTTCCAGGTCTTCCGCAAAAATGGCGCCTTGACCTTGTTGAATGGTTTGCGTCAGTGCCTGATCTTCTGGTTTAAAATCACGTGCCATCCCCCAGAAATACCAAATTGAATGCTCAGTTTCCGGCGTAATAAAGTCCACAACGATACTACTGGCTTTATGTGACTTAGGTGCGTCATATCCGCCCTTTCCGGCATGAGCAACACCCACTTCAATCATAATGTGGCTGGGAAGTGAAAAACGGCATATTTGCCAGCGATCTACTGCTACATCGTCTGCTAAGTCATTGGCACGCAGAGCAGCTTGCCAAAAAGGTGGGGCCATTACGTTGTCCATAAATCGGCTTGTAACCACCGTTTGGCCTTCCATTTTGGTGGAAACCGGTGACTCATCTATTTCTTTTTGTCCAATACTGCTAGCGTGAACATAGGTTTCATGCGTTAAATCCATTAAGTTGTCGATCATCAGCCGATAATCACACTTAATATGATAAAGGCCGCCCCCATATCCCCAATCAGGGTTATTAGCCCAATGTAATTCAGGGATTAGACTGTCATCGGCCAAGGTTTGATCGCCCGGCCATATCCACACAAAACCATGACGCTCAATCACCGCAAAATGCTTTATACAGGGAAAGTGCGCAACCCGTTGATTGGGCATAGATTGGGTTTTGCCATCATCTCCCATGCGCAAACCGTGATACCCACACACCAGCTGCCCGTTTTCTACAAACCCCAACGACAAGGGCGCACCACGATGAGGACAGAAATCTTCTACCGCTACAATTTTTTGCTGTGGATTTCGAAAGAAAACAAGCTTGATACTGCAGATCTGGCGAGCAAACGGTTTGTCTGAAATTTCGTCTGGTGTTGCAGCTACGTACCAAGTATTCAATGGGTAACTTTGTGGATGCATGAGTTTAACCTTTTGTTAACTATTGGATCCACTTTATGATCTTTTTTACGCATTAACAACATAAAACCCCATTTTTTGGATCCAATAATTAATTACTCATACGTATCAGAAGACGCAAAACGCAGCCTCTTTGCTCACTATCACTCATCTGAGCTGCCTATAAATACGCTATTTCAATATGTTGACCAAACCAGCATAATATAAATTATTGGATCCAATTAACTCTCAGAATGCGGTAGCGTATTGCCCTTTTTGTAATGGAGGTGTTATGCCACGTGAAGGTCAGGCAGTAATTAGTATTTTGCGCGATAAGATTGTCTCCGGTGTCTTTCCGGCAGGTGAGCGCCTGGCTGAGATTCCGACGGCAGAACTATTGGGCGTGTCACGAACTCCGGTTCGCATTGCATTCAGAGCCCTTGCACAAGAAGGCCTGCTAATTAAGTTACCGCGACGCGGATACCAGGTCAGAAAGGTAACCAATGACGAAATATTGGGTGCGGTTGAAGTACGTGGTGTGTTGGAAGGTCTGGCAGCAAGGCAAGCAGCAGAAAAAGGATTAACCGAAGATACCCGGGTGCAACTTGCAGAGTGCTTAAAAAATGCCGACGCTATATTCGAAAAGGGCTATTTAACTGAAGAGGATATTGAACAATACAACGTAATCAACAAGCAGTTTCATGATTTGATTATCAACGCCAGTGGCAATCCGGCAATCCAATCGGCAATGCAACTAAATGAACATTTACCTTTCGCATCAGTGAACGCATTAGTATTTAACCCTAAACAATTAGATCGAGAGTTCAGACGGTTCAACTTTGCCAACATGCAACATCATGTTGTATTTGACGCTCTGTTAAAACAGCAAGGGGCCCGAGCTGAAGCCGTAATGAAAGAGCATGCACATGCTACGTTAAGTCAGGTAGATTTGTGCGAGAGCCCTGATTCTCGTACGTGCAATCCTTCTAAGTAAGAACAACATCCAAAATAAACGAAATAAATCGTTATAGCTCACTGTGAAAGATTTAGCCTTGAATAGAGTGATGAGCAAAAGTGTTCATGAATAAAAATTTCACTTCAATGCCCTATGAGGGAGCTGCTCATTGCTTCCAAAAGTAAGAAACAATTATACCAGCACCGAAGCATATCAAGCTAAAAGCAGTCATACGAATCAATTTCATTCTAGATGCTAGCTCTTCTAATACCTTTCCTTCAGCCAGCTTATTGACTAGGTAATCCTGCCCTTGAACAGAGACCACAATAGAAATAGCAAAACACGACAAAGCGGCATACACATGCTTTCCTATAGTAATTTGGTCGAGCTGAAGTAAAATTACGATGCCGCCAATTATCGCTGAACCCAACCAAGCAAACTGCTTTAAAAGCTCAAATTGAAGTTCAACCGCGGTTGCTGTGTAATCAGGATGTATAGCAGTAACCGGTTTTTTGGGCATACTTTTTTTATTACTCACATTCTGACCTATTGGTAGTTTTTAAGTAAGTTCTAGTCAGCTTTCACTGACGACTGGTTAGAGCATTATACTTCACGTCATTCTTTGCAAGCCTATTTTACCAACCAGGACTGTGAAACTATCCCATCAACTTAGTGGCAGCTATACCTTTTACAAAATGTCCGTCATTACAAAACGTGTACACGGGTCACACGGATGACACGAGTGGCAACCACAGCAAAATATTTTTGCTGCCACATAGTCGTTATAGACTTTAAAATAGCCAATGAATTTCGTTATTCCGGTGACAATCATGGATGAACAAGTAGAAACGGCAAGAAATGAATGCATGCGACGAATTGGTAGAAACATGATCATGTTTCAGCATATGGAGCAGCTACTTAAGTTTTTACTGGCAAACAGCTCTCTGGAGGGCTATGGGAATGAGCTACAGAGCATAAAAGCTAAACGGGCATCCGATATCTCGTCGATGACGATGGGCCAATTATCGAAAGAATATTTCAACACGATCTTCGATACATCAGAAAATGAAATGCCTCCTCATGAAGATCCATCTCAACACTATCTATCTTTCAAATATTCTGTGCAGCGCTCCGAAGAAAGAATCAATGCAGAGAAACAGTATTTTTCTGAGTTGGTAAAGGAGCGTAATGAGTTAGTCCATCATTTACTCCCCAAATACGACCCGACCTCACTGCAAAGTATTGAGGAACTCAGCGAATCACTCGAAAAGCAACGAGAGAGATTCTTACCGGCTCTGAAAAACCTAACCACTCTTTGCGAAACACAGCAAAACATTCGTCAGCAAATAGCTGACTTTTTTCAGTCCGAGGCGGGCCGCAGGTTTCTTGTAGAAGGTATCTACCCCGGTGAAACCCGATTAGACAAATTACTGAGAGATGCCGCATCATTTTCAATCAGAGACGATGGTTGGTCATCACTCAACCTCGCTGGTCAATTTATAAAAAATCAGCCTGAAGATATCATTGAAAAAGTATGTGAGGAGCAAGCGTTTTCAACACTTCCTGCTTTAAAAACGCTTATTGAGCAATCGCCTATTTTTGAGCTTAATACTCAGCCGACTAAAAACGGCGTTATTTGGTTATATCGGTTAAAACCACATCCTGATGAGCGCCAGTAACTATTGTTATGTGGAGCCAGTAAAATACTCCAATCGCGTTAAATGCAAAGGATTATTCCCTCCGAAATAGGGATTCGGGAAACGACAAGGCTTTAACCTGTAGGTTGCTTCAACACGTTCGATTGTCTGCTGACAGAACTGCTGGGCTTTGTGATTTAAACGAGATCGCGATTCTTTCAGTACAACCCGGCTAAAATATGCATCCAACAAATCTAACTGCCCTTCCGAATCAAAAATTGTCGAAAAAACAGATAATCGCTCCGCCTGACTGGCTTTGGATTCGATGTACTCAGTTTCAGATTCGAAACCCAGAATTGCATGCAAATAGTAAACGACACCTTCCCAGTAAGCACCGTGGACAAACAAATCGTTTGAATACGATGGATACTTTGGAAACCTTGGAACCCGGCTATCTTTCAAAGCGTTTATGATGGGTTGATAGGCAGTGTGCCAATCATGTTTTAACGTTGGCTCTTCTGCCCATAAAAAGCGGATTTTTCCAGAAGACATAATAACCGGATAAGGCGGAGCGGGTAACCGCAGGTCAGACACAGAAGTAAAGACCATCCCACCAGCAAGCCCTCCAAATTCACTTGAAAATACCGGTAAAGCGCCCCTTTCAGCTATACCAAGCATATGAGTGAACCAACCAACGAAAGCGTAATTCTCCCCAACACTTGCGGCTATTAATTCAGGGAAACGCTCTTTAATTCGTTCGGCGAGTTCTTTAGCGGTTAAATCTTTTGCGTCCACCCAGCCGAAATAACAATTTCCCTCTTTAGCTGAAGAATGGTTTGCTCGTTCATGCTTAAGCATCTTTGTGCTTTGAACAAAGCCATCTTCATCAAAATATAAGTTTTGAAATGGATGTAAACGGATACGCCAGTCCGTACCTGACGGACTCATTGCACAGATGCAGGCCAGATTATGAAACCCTTGCTTGTGAAGTTCTTGCACGGCATGTAATAACCTAACACTGCGCCTGATGATTGGGTTATTTTTCTCTGTTGTCATTTGCTTGGTGTAGTAGATTGCTCTTTCATTAAAACAGCCACTGTTTTATGGCATCGGTACGCCCTTTTGCTCTTAAATAGCAGCAATCTCTCGATGAAATCTCTCATAGTATGCTGCCCGTTTTGCATACTCAATAAACAGCAAAAACTTCATTGGACTTTGTGATCGAGTAAAATTGTGATGTTTAGGGAATCTAAAAAGATTCTTTGGTGATACATATTTCTAGCAATATCAATTAACTAACGAAGGACTAAATATCACTACCAGATATCCTGATGCCCATCATTCCTTGTGTTGGCACAAGAATGATTTGAAGATTATCAATAAGTATCTTGTTGGTTTCCCCGACGAACACAAAAAACCCAACAATGATAAAATTAAAACACAAACAGATTGACAATAAGCCCAATTAATTTAACCTTAACATGTCCACAGGAAAACACATTTAGGTTTAAAATGATAAGACATGAATTAATCAGCGAGAAACTTTTTGTAGATATCGCGGATCGTTACATCAATTTTCTTCTCGAATTGTTGAATGAGTATTCAGGCGAAACTTTTGTTGGACTATCTATTAACCAGGTCGGTACAGATCGCTTGATAAGTCTACTTGAACGACTTTATGAGTTAGGAGTAAAAGGAAAGATCATGGACGGCGAAATGCTTCCGTCAGATCTGGAGGATATTTCCAGGTTTTCTAAAATGGAGCAATTAGTCGGTATTTATGAAGAAGATTCTCTTTGTACACTGCTCAATGAAGCCGTTAACGGCCGAATTAAGCTTTGTTTAAGTGATGGTATACCATTAGGTGAAATTTATGATTTGGATTATCTCTTCGATAACTTCCAGTCAATTGTAGGTCTAGACCTCACAATTACCGAGTTGGCAGCTTTGGCCAATATGTCTGAGCGTTCCATTCGCAACGACTTACTCAACGCTCCAAAAGGCAAGGTATATAAATCAAACATTGGACAGCAACGTATAGACGTAGTTTTTGCTCAAGAATGGTTAAAATCACGAAAAGACTATAAACCTACCAAAAACCTATCTGGGATGGATGATTTACATACTGACTATGTGAATGTTCCAGTTGCCGCAGACGGAACTACGTTTAGTTTCGAATGTGAGTATAAACGTGGAGGATTTTCTGTGGGAGAAAAGGGTGATGAAATAAAAGTCGATTCATTTGATGAAGCTTTGAAATACTTAATTAGTATGCCTCATGCCAAATGGCGCCGACCTAACAATGCAGGAAATTACGGCCTAGTCAGCGCAGTCGAATGGCGTCGAGTAAAGCGGAGCGAAGTAACAAACCAATTTGATTGAAAACATTTAACATACCATTATTGGTAATATAGGACTTGTAGGACAACTACGTCTTACGAGTTCTTTTTACTAATACAGAGTTAATTTTGGCCCTTAGAAAATAAACACATGTCTTTCTTTATCTCATCCCAATCATATAGGATTTTCCTACCTCCGAATGGGCGGATATAGTGAACTCCGTGAATTAATACATTATCCTTTAGTTGTTCACGAATGGTACGACAATCGTACTTTATCAATTGAGACAACTCTTCTGTCGTTACATAATTTGCCATGGCTTTAGTCGCTATAAATCAACTTTAGTGTTACTTTACAAGGCAAATATTCATACTAAAAACAAACTTGCCATCCAGAATGATAAATTACACATTTTCAATGCCGCCTTCAATAGCTTTTTTTCATTCTAAATGGCATTTTTTCAATCAGGAGGTTAAAAAGTGATAAAGTGTCACTTAGCTAGATTGATGGGTGAAAAGAAAATGAAAATAACAGACGTTGCAAGAGAGACAGGCCTCAATAGAAACACCATAACCTTGCTCTACAAAGAAACTGCCCTTCGCGTAGACTTAGAAGCTATAGACAAACTTTGTAATCTTTTCGAGTGTGAAGTAAGCGACTTATTTGAAAAAGTAGATTAAGACTATGCGCTTTCTCTGTAATCACTCTGAGTTGAATTAAGAAACTCTCTTACGGGGTTATGCTCAACATGAACGCCTAAAGCATCTAGCGCAATATTAATTGCCTCTTGCTTGCAACCATTCCTGTTTTGCGACAAAACCTCTACGACTCTTTCTAGTGAATGAATTAACTCTTGCTCTTTCATACCGTGAGACTCCATTAATAGGTTCTAATCACAGTAAAGTACTAATGCAGTTTTATGTCAATACAAACAAGAGATGCCATCTTTTAAAAACATTTACGGTTGGATAACACCTATTAACCCCGTTTAGACAAAATCCACAGTAGCTGTCTAGCGAATGATTGGATACAATACAAAAATTAAGGGAGGTCTTAATATGACTGTTGAGATTTATAAAGATTTTACGTTTGAAGCAGCGCACTTCTTACCTAATGTTCCAGAAGGTCATAAATGCGGAAGGCTGCATGGACATTCTTACAAAGTCAGAATTCACCTAACCGACCAAATAGACGCCACTACAGGTTGGTTTATTGACTTTGCGGACGTCAAGAAAGCATTTAAACCTATATTATCCCAAGTTGATCATAACTATCTAAACGATATAGAAGGATTAGAAAATCCAACAGCAGAAGTTATTTCTAAGTGGATTTGGGACCGCTTAAAACCTGAACTCCCGCAAATTAGCGCAGTTGAAGTTAAGGAAACTTGTACTTGTGGTGCCATTTATCGTGGACAGTAAGCGAACTGTTCATTTTATTACCAGTTGCACACAGTCTAAAGCAGTAAAGTATGGCAATGCATTACCCTTATCGGAGTGTTCAGAGCATCCGGAGTTTAGCGCTGCAAAATGGCTAAGTGCGCTTTCACAAAGAGCGGAAAAAGGCCCCGCTTTGGAAGTTTATACAGGTGATCATTGGTCGGTATCTAAGGATATTCTAGAAAACTACGCTGCTGAGTTATGGGTTCTTTCTGCAGGTTATGGCCTAATAAATGCTCGAAATGAAATAGCATCATATGACGCTACATTTTCTACTGGCAATATAAACTCAGTTTGCAACAATCTTGGTCTAGATTTGCTTCCACAAGAACAAAACAGAATATGGTGGAAAGGGCTTACAGTATCAAATGATAATTCATTCTCCTTAACCGAACTTTTTGAAAACTTTCAAAATGATATATTTATAATTGCTGCGGCCCCCACTTACATCAATGTTGTAAAGCAGGACATAAAAGAAAGCATTTCATCCAGGCTATTAAGTAAAGATAACCTGCTTGTTATTACCAGTTTAATTGATAAAGACCTGCAAGATTTCTCAGTAGTAACTAGAGAAAAAGTTAGAACCCACAAAGCCATCGGAGGTTCTATGGTCTCCCTTCATACAAGAGTTGCAAGGCATTTATTGAAGTCCAGCAAGAAATCTAACTATTCCATAGCGAATATGAAAGAGGAATACCAAGCGCTCGAGAAGCAATCGTCCGACATTGAAAAAAAACCAATAAAAAAACTATCGGATGATGAGGTTTTAAAAATTATTGAAGATCTACTCGTTGAGTTACCCGATGTAAAACTTGCAGCATCTGTGGTCTTAAGAAAATTTAGAGAGAAAGGTTATTCTTGCGAGCAAAAAAGGTTTTCTCGGTTATTCAAAACCGCGATTAGGTTTGTAGTTGAATAGAATATGAAGAAAGTTAAATTCTACTTCCCTGATAGTCATGACTTTGTAGATCCAAGTTTTGACTTTGAAAAGGAAACGAACAACGAGCACCGTGTTATTCAAAGAGATGACAAGTATGCTCATGAAATATTTTCGTCACCAGTTTATGACGGAATACTCGTGTCAAAAGCCATTGTTGAGGGCTTAAGCGGCGTAAAAGGAAGGTACTCAGTTGCGCAACGGCAGCGCTTTTTCAGGGAGGGCATCTACCGCTTTTTTAGACTTCCAAGGTCTTATGAAACCATCGGCGATTGTGGTGCCTTCAGTTATGTGAAGGAAGAGGTGCCGCCATACAAAGTAGAAGATGTTGCGGAGTTTTATACCAATTCCGGCGTTACTTATGGCATCGCAATGGACCACATCATCTTTGACTATGAAAGCGACAATGTTAAAGCGCCCAAGATCGTTAATGAGCGTCTAGAGGAGTGCCTGAGAAGAGCAGAGCTTAATTTAGAAAATGCCTCTAAGTTTCTTCATGTATCCAAAAGCGAACCTTTTACTCCTTATGGTGTTGCGCACGGATGGAACCCTTCGTCATTTGCAGACTCCGTATACAATCTGCAGGCCATGGGCTATACAAGAATCGCTCTGGGAGGAATGATTCCGCTAAAAACAAAAGATATTTTAGAGATTCTCGAATGTGTTAAGGATGTTAGAAATACTAAGACGCAATTCCACCTATTAGGCGTGAATAGACTCGAATATATTGCGGAATTCCATAAATATGGAGTAACTAGCTTTGATTCAACATCGCCTCTTATGCAAGGATTAAAGGATGATAAATTTAATTACCACCTACCCAATCATAAGTACACATCAATCGCTATCCCTCAGGTAGATGCTAACAATACAATGAGAAAGTTGGTGGCCAGTGGGACAGTTAACCAGGACGATGCATTAAAGTTAGAAAAGCAATGCTTAGACCTTGTAATCAAATATGACAAAGGATTAGTTTCAAAAGAATCGGTTCTCCACTCACTATGCGAATACGAAAAGCTTTATTTGAAAGATGCGCACTTAAAAAGCAGACGAGAACTAATGGATAAAGTATTAACCGATAAACCATGGAAAAACTGTCCTTGCGAAATATGTCAGGAGATTGGCATACATGTCATTCTAAAGCGCGCAGCTGCTAGAAACCGCCGTCGTGGCTTTCATAACTTATTTAATGCCTATAACACCATACGTAAAGAATTAGAGAAAATTCCGGATTAACACTATGACGATGTTGAAAATTCCAGCCTTAAAAATTAAACAAGGCCCTAAACGTGAACTATATAGTTTCGCAATCAAAGGAAAAGCAATCCAAGATATTGCTGCAATTTCGCGGGTAAAACGAGAACAAAATAATTTAGCTGGATACCAAAGACCGGAAGTTTCTTCACACATTAATGAAATTGCCCGGTACTTAGAATCAGAGAATCCGATGATCCCAAATGCAATCGTAATTGCATTTGATGACAGAGTATCTTTTACCGCATTAACTGAAGATGGAACCTTCGGAGAACTGAATATCCCACTTGTTGAAGGCGACGCCCCCAAACCTGGCTGGGTTGTAGATGGCCAACAAAGATCCGCGGCGCTGAGAGAAGCTGATTGTGGTGAGTTCCAAATGCCTGTTTCAGCATTTATCACTAATGACTCTCAAGAACAAAGAGAACAGTTTATTTTAGTAAATTCAACTAAGCCATTGCCGAAGGGGTTGATCTACGAGTTACTACCTTTTACTGATACTAAGCTCGCACGCCCCTTGCAGAAGAAACGATTTCCAGCGAAGTTATTGGATGAACTAAATTACCAACCATCATCTCCTATGTATCAGATGATTAAAACAGCTACAAACCCTGACGGAAAGATTAAGGATAATTCAATTTTAAAATTGATTGAAAGTAGCCTCTCTGAAGGAGCATTGTATAGATTCCGTGATCCAGAAACTGGTGAAGGTGATATTGAGTCAATGTTTACTCTCTTGTGTAATTATTGGGGAGCTATCAGTGAAGTATTCCCTGACGCATGGAATGTAAATCCTAAAGATTCACGTTTAATGCACGGTGCGGGCATTTCCGCCATGGGGCATGTAATGGATGCTATATACGACCGTTATCACTCAGAAACTCATGACGAACTCGTATCAAAAGAACAATTTAAACAAGATTTAGAATTACTTAAACCATACTGCAAATGGACAAATGGATACTGGGATTTTGGAGTTGATCACAAAGTAAAATGGAATGAACTGCAAAATATTTCAAAAGATTTGCAAACTCTCACTAATCACCTGTTACGCAAGTATCGTAATGAAGTGTGGAGATAAAAAATGAGTAAATTAGTCGTGGTCTATTCAGGCGGTATGGATTCTTTTACCGTTCTTCACAAAGCTCTTAGTGCCGGTCATGAGGTATATGCCTTATCATTTAATTACGGCCAAAAGCACAGCAAGGAACTCATTTGTGCCCAAGAGGTAACAGAAGAACATTCTATTCCTCATAAAATACTAGATATCCAAAGCATAAGTTCCTTGTTCACCAACTCATCGTTGGTTTCTGACCAAATCGACATACCAGAAGGGCACTACGAGGCCGACAATATGAAATCGACCGTAGTACCCAACCGGAATATGATTTTACTGTCTCTGGCTATTGGGTACGCAGTAAACATCGAGGCCTCAGAAGTATGGTATGGAGCGCATTCTGGTGACCATGTGATCTACCCTGACTGCAGGCCAGAATTTGTTGAAATCATGGACAAGGCATCCAAAATAGCTAACTTTGAGCCAGTCAAAGTGTACGCCCCATATCTCAACTCAAATAAAATTGGCATATTAAAAGATGGCCTTGCAATGGAGTTAGACTACTCTAAAACTTGGACCTGTTATAAAGGCCTCGAGAAAGCGTGCGGCAAATGTGGCTCGTGTGTTGAAAGATTGGAGGCATTCGAAGTTCATAATCAACTTGACCCTTTACCTTATGTATCTGCTGTAGATTTAAACATCTGAATTAAAAAATGAGTGTTCTAAGGACTCCCGGAACATTCACCGTCAGATAATCCGCACACAATTACACTGAATAATTCATCCAAGTTTAAGCTTTGTATTGCAACGCTAAAACTTTATATATTTCCCAATTTCGCTATTAGAGCTCTCACAATTGAAGAACTCCCCTTACCATCTGGATAAATAATATTCTTATTTATATCTTTAACCGCATAATATGATTGATGAGCAGCACTTTTGTTACAAAAAACAAAATAATCAGCTGTTTTTACCAAATTCTTTAACTTATCTGTGGCAACCTTGTCATGGTTTAAAATGACCTCAACGGAGGGAAACAAAGTTCTCAGGATTTCTGCTGCTCGTTTTCCTGCTTTCTCCGTAAGAGTAGAAATACCAATTCTTTTGCCCTTTAATTGTTCAAAATTCGCATTGAAAGATGCATTGTTATTTTGAGAGCGAAGTTTCTCGAATAACAGGGACTCGGGGGAAAGTTGCTTTTCTAGCCAAATCAGCACACTTTGTGTATCAACTTCATACTCATCCCAATGGTCTGCTGCAAACGACCTTATTTTGGGCCATATTCCAAATTTCAAATAATTTTCGTCTTTTATTGCGTAGTCAAATAGTGACTCAATGAAATCAATTACCACTCCTAGAGACCTTCGGCTTAACTCGACAGAAAGCACCAAGTCAAATGCATCCAAAGCTTCCTTGTATTGAGATTCAGAGTGGGGCGTTTGCAAAAAGTGATTAATCAGGTCCTTAAGTAGAAGAATTGTCGTTAATGATGTCTGGTCGTCGACTGAGATTAGTTCAATTAAAGATAACCAAAATTCTGAATCCGTTTTAACTTCTCGTTCTTCAATCCACCTTAGGAGGTGCGGTGATATGTTTCTAATTTTCTCAGGATCACTACATTCCTTTATCTTATTAGTGACCATTTCTAAATCGAAACCTTCCGATTTTGATTCCATAAGAAGGTCGATGTTTACTGAACGTTTATACCCATTAGAAAACCAAGTGTTCCAATCCAAAGTAGGATGTATATCAGAATGAGGCAAGCCATTTGTTACGTCTTCTTCCTGGACATCCTTAGATTCTTCATTAGCACCATAAACATAGTCTTCGTATTCATTCCATTTTTTTCTCAGAGGAATGCACGATTTTATTTCTTTTCTAATTTCTAGCGGCAGATTATCAAGCCAGTCAAGAATTTCGGGTATCTCACTGGACGAGCAATTTTCAGCATAGCGAAATAAAGCACTGGCTGTATTTACGTCTTTAGGGCCTGCTAATAAAGATTTGAACTCTTCGCTGAAAGATTGCTTCACTTTTAGTGTTAGCGCTGTCTTCTTTATTAAAGACTCTATATTTTCAATCCAAGACTTTTCTATAAAGTCAGGGATTACATCAACTATATTTTCCACGCCCAATACAATATTCAGCAAAACCCAAGATTTCCAATCGTCTTGGAACCTCGAATCCCTCTTTAATGCAAGCTTATTCGTTAAAAAGGGCTGGAACTTGTCTAACTTAGCCCTAACTAACATAAAATCCATCTCTTCAATACGGACTTCGTTTATTGCCAAAGTTTTTGCAATGGCTCTAACTAATATGTGATAGATACGACTAGGAATTATTCCGCTTACGTAGTCTATTAAGGAGTCATGGCTAAGTACTTCTTCCCATTTTGACTGCGCATAAAGAGACTGCAATTCAAGACTGATAATGTTTCTGTGACTAAGCTTTCCAGAGTTTTTAATCTCAGCTAAATAGTCAGTGATTAATTCTGAATCTTTATGTCTGCAGGCAACAAAGAAATCCCTTAGCATACGGCCTACAGGCCGTGATCTACCAGACCTAAAAGCAGGCTTAATTTCGAATCTTTTAGATATCTGAAGTAATTTCGCAATTACATATTTCACACTTTCAAGTTGTTGAGCTTTGCTTGAGTACTCAAGGAGTTCAAATCTAACGATTCCATGCGGAAAAGCCTGTAAGGCGTCTTTTTCGTATTCAAAGGAGGGATGCCGAATTATACGACAATGACTCGTATCGGAAGTACCCAAGGCAAAATGTAAACTATTCCTTAACTCCATTAGACTTTTGCGGCCGTCACTAAATCCATAGAAGTAAAGAACATTGTCACTATATGATGCCAAAAAGAAGGGGCGACTACCCTGTAGCTTGTCCTTAGCATCTATTATCAACGGATAGACTGTGTTCAGCAGATCATCACTGTTAGGTTTATCAACTTCGATAAAGTTCTCATAACTGAAGAATGTTTTCAGCCAAATACCCTGCCTAAAAGAAGTCATGATAATCTTCGTCATCTTCTATGTTTGAAACATGTTTATCATTATTAATTGGGTTGTTAGGCTCGATTACCCTAGGTTCAAAGTGATAGGATTCTTTAAATTCTATCCTCGCACTTGAAAGTTGATGCTCATCTCCAGTGAGTGAAAGCATCTCTTCATTTTTGTTAGCGCCTGAATAGGTGAAGTTCATAGATCCCTTTAAAAAACATGACTCTGTAAGAAAACCTTTTATATGAACTTCTTGGCTTTCACATATTCCGAAGCCAACCTCTTTACCAAGATTAGTCCGAAGTCGATACAGAGCTGCATCGTTAATAATGTCCTCCTTGACTACTATATTTAGGTGACATCCGCTCTTGACTGCAGTTTCTAACAAATCAAGAAAACTTACCTGCCTAGCCCCCCATTCAGGGTTTAAATAACTCCAATTACCTGACCTATTGTCCAAAACGTCAAAATCAGTTAACCATGCAGTTACCAACCATAAATTCTGAGGCACAATGATTACGCCAGCAAAAATGCTCGATAAAACTTCTCTTAACTCTCTCTTGCCAAGAAGAGATTTCGTCATTATGTCCCTAGACGTTAACTCAATCATTGTATTGTTTCTGCTATTTCCAAGTGAATTGATAAATAATTTCTTTGTCGAGCTATTTTGATGATTCGAGTGTGAAACAACATCCCTAAGTACTCAATCGCTGACGTGTTAATTTCGTAAATAATGCTATTTAGCTTATCCACATCTTCAAAACTTATCCGTAGTTCAACTTTGCCTTGTTTTTTCGAAGTTAAAACATCAGACACTTCTTGCTTCCAGTTTGTTGAGTACACGACAGACTTGACCTTGTCTACAAACAATCGACTTACAGCAAGTCTTTCAAAAACTTTTATGCCTCTAGCAAATCGGTTATAGAATTGAATAGAACCTTGCCTAATAGCACTCCCTTTCGGCCAAAGAAGTGCCAGAATTTTATCTTTTGCTTCATTGACCTTTCCATCAATTGCATTATTTTTAGCAATCAGATAGGCCATAGAAACCAAGGGTATTTCTAACTGAAATTTACTTTCTATATTTTCCCATTGATTTAACCATTCTAAGAGTTCTTTATCATTCTTTGATGTACTCCCAGCTTTTAACAATCTGGTATGAAGTAGACTGTTGAAACTATGTGTTTGGGTCACTCCAAGCTTAGAAATAGCGGTTCTAAGTTCTCTTAAAGCCTCCAACCTATCGCGGTAGCAGTTAGATTGCCTAAATCTCTCTATTGCATCTGACAATTCTTTGTTCTTTTGTAACTGAATCAATAACTGATGGATATCGTAGTTAACTTGTTCGTATTCTCCAATGTCAAAGCTTCTTGATAAATGATTTAGCACGCTCAATGGGTCATTGACATACAACTCTTCAAAGCGAGACACAATACCAACACCGCCAGCTTCATTTTCTGTTAACCAAACTTTCAAATTATCCCCCGCCCACACGTGGTCAACATTAATATCAGATTCACTAACATCCGGAAGAAGACTATGGAGCGTTGCAGATATCCCACCGCACAATGTATTTGCGAGTATATTTCTGAACCATGATATGAAGTGTTTTGTGGTTAATTTTTCTTCATATAAAAAACGAAGCAAAGGCTTCAAGGCAACTAAGTTATTTTCATTGTGCAGAAATTCAATAATATACTTCTGCAAAACTTGCTCTTCAGTATTCTCACCATCTAAGTCTTTCATCTGAAAGACCTCCAGTGGAATTGAACAAATTGCGCTCTTAATATCGGGTTCTGAAATAGATTCTACAACAGACTTAATTGTTCGATTTAGTGAGCAAGCTAAATAATATATTGCTGTTGTGATGCAATCGAAAACCCAACCACCTTGGAACTGGTTTTTAAACAATGATGATTCTTTGAATAATGCTTCAACATAAGCAGCCCGAAGGCTACTTATGAGAACAGGATCTTTTAGCAGTTGAATCAAGCACTTTTCGGTAAAATGAAAATCCCAACAAACTCCATCAACAAAAAGTACAGTTCCTACACCCACCGGTGAACCGTCATTCTCCCAGTAAAAGTCAACCTTGGACGACTCACCTGTCTTAAATTTTATAGTAGCCTCTGATCCTGTTGTATATCGAGTTAACTCAATCGGGGTCATTTGGGCGTGGCTGAAAAAGCAGACGCTCTTCAGAAGTTCGAGCCAATCAGAACTATGTGGAATATTCAATTTATGAGAATCAGAATCAACATAAAAGTCTGACTCCCAATTTAAGAATGCATTACTAGTGTCTGTTATGTTTTTGTTTTCAACTCTCTTTGTATATAACTCAGTCGGGTTAAATATTTCGATACTATTATTCGAGTCTAAAACAACCCGTTTAATTGGCTCTGCACTTTTTCCAAATGCGTCATAAACCTCAATCCCACACTTCATGTCTTTTTCTGGTATGGGTGAAAAACTGTCAGATACCAACCAATCGCTTTCGGACTTGTTATTGACACTGTATCTTTTAGATATCCTACCAGGAGCAAATTCCTTTAAGCCTTGAAACAAAGGTAACTCGTGCCACTCTTGTTTCCTGTCTTCTTTTTTCCCTCTCAATATACAAATATTAAGGGAGGGTAAAACCAATTCGCTAAATAAAGTAGCAGGGAAGAACTCAGGCATAGGCGACCCGCTTTTAGTAACCCCCTTCCACTTGGTTCCATCTATGGACCAATCAGTTTCAATTTTATGTAATAAATTTGGTATGAAGTCCATTCTTAGCGAACGAGGGCTTTGCCAAAAGAGTTGGTTGATTTTTTCATCCGACAACCTCAATGCTGCCGTCAGATATTTCTTCAACTCTTTTATATTTTGTTCATCACGGTTAAGAGCTTCAAGTTCATTTTTAAGAGTTTTAAAATAAAATTTACTAGTTTTCCCTTCAGGATTCTTAAGGCTAGACCACAAGTGCGATTTACCCACTTTCCTACTAAGCCAATCCAGTGTTGCCATACATGCTTGCATCTTTTGAATGTGGCTATTTTCGATGGGAAGCCTGCTAGATTTTATCTGAGGGTCTACCAAGCCCTCATACCGCTGAAATGCAACTCTATCCCTACCATAGTCAGATAAGACCGTTACCATCCAGGGGCGCATTCCCCTAGCCCTCCCGGCTCGCCCTTTACGCTGAACATACGATGCCATTCCTCTAGGAGCTTTATGTTGAATAACAACCCCTACTTCTGGATCATTAAATCCAACTTCAAGTGATGCAGTTGCGACTGTAATATCTGCGTCGCGATCAACCCCTCCGTCTTGACTAGAGGTTCTAGAAACTCTGGCTCTATCATGCTCATTCATAGCATGGCCGATGTATTCACAATTAGACCAATCCTGGCCTAGTGCGTTCATTTGCTCTTTTTGAACGTCATATTCGGGGTGTTTGCCGCTTCTTAGAAATGCTAAGGGAACTTTAGTCGGTTTGAGATTTTTGAACGCATGATCCCAACCTTCAGCATCGGCCATCATCTCAAATAATCGGTTATTCACATCCAAGTCATCTGTAAATACAAACAGTTTGCTTCCATAAGTACCTTTTGAAACAGAATCGTTTTTAGTATCCATCATTCTCTGAAACAGCATAGTGGTCTGAATCGTAGTAGAAAGTAACGCAGTTTGAGATACGGGATCCCCTCGCAAAGCCAACAAGTACTCGGCCCCTTCCTCTAACATTTCGGATTCTAACGGTTCAATAGCTTCAACCTGATAATCAGAAACACCGGTGAATGAGGCAAAAAACTTGGAAGCATTATTTAACGTAGCTGACAGCCCCACAAAGTGTGGTGAAGAATTCGTGTATTTCATCCATCGCTTTAGTAAATAAGACGTTTGCGCCCCAGTAGAACCTTCATAAGTATGCACTTCATCTAGAAGGACCAAAGGAATAGATTGATTTTTACGAGCACCAAACAGATGGTTTGAGAAGCTGTTTCCTAAATGCTGGTTCAGCATTTCGGTTGTCGTAAATAAAATATCAGGCGCGGGAGACTCTCGTGTTAACGCAATCTCATCTCCATTTATTCTTTCACCGCAAGAACCACAAATTAGCACTTCATTATTAGCGACAAAATCTTCGTACTTCCACTTTAATACGCCCGAGCATTTACAACTCAACATATTATAAGAAAGGTTTCCATTCGCTAGTTCTGAGTCGTTTCTACTCCAAGTATCGCCGAAAAACGTGCCAATTCTAATTTTTCGAGCGTGATGTCTCTGCAAGTAAGAGTCTAGCTTCCTCGCTTGGAAAAATGTTTCTTGAAATTGGTCTTTAAGCAACTCTTTTCTAGGATAAATTGCTAAGATTCTAACTTTGATCTCTTGGTTTTGAGTGAGTTCCGTAGCCAAATTAGCTAGTGCTGGTAAGTAAAATGAGAGCGTTTTACCACTACCAGTTCCTGCACACACTATAGTTGCAGAAGCGACATTACTCTTTTTAGTCAGTTTATTCAGAATTCTTGTAGTCGCTCTTTTTTGAAATCCAGAAAGCTTTAACTCTTGGTTACCATCAAGCATAGAAAAGAGCGCGTCTCTGTGGTTCTCGCCCAACTGGTTCGATTTACATACTTCATCAACAACTAAATTAGGTTCGATATCCCTCTGGGGGTATTTTCTAGCCCTACGTATAAATCTGAAGTCTGAGACCAGAGTCTTCGTATTCTGGAGTGTTTGTCCGTGGAACCACTGTCGCAACTTTTTAGAAAAATAAACCGACTGAGCCATTCGGCTTCGGTAAGCATCGGGAAAGAAAATATCAGCGACAGAAAAGATTAAACATCTCTTTATTAATTCTCTAAATACATCTTGAGCATTTTGAGAAGTTTGAGACTTTATAATTTCAAGTATCTCACCCTTTGTATGGCGAACCTCTGTATCGCCCCACGCCAACAGTTTAAACTCTCTCTGCTCAAGTATGTCTAGACAACTCTCCAAACAATGCCGCAGTACTTTCTCATCTATCATAAACGACTACTTCCCCAATTATTTTCTTTCTACCTTGAAGTTCGTTAATTGACTGTTGGAATTAAGCCAGTCTAGGACTTGAGGGGTCAGCAAATCTAAAGTCGCAGATTCAAATCGAGAGTTTACAGCCTTAAAAAATCTTGCAACATCTTTGGGGAAATCCGAAAGATCAAATTGTGCTTTCAAGTTCTCCAAAGAGTCACGTAACTCCTGAATTCGGATTGCATTATCCTTTGTAACAGTTCTATTTCGCTTCAACGCTTCTAAAGTAGAAATTTCACTATTAAATTTTTCATAGTTATCTTTTTGAGTTGGGTTGTATTTCTGGCTTTCTAATACCTGTTCTTCAATAAAAACTCTTTTATCTATCAATGCTAACCACTTTCGCCAACAGTCTTCATTGGCCGCTTTTATTTTTTCTGATAGTTCTTTCAACATATCTCGGGCATGAATATAGGAATCCTTTTGTTGCACCTTATAATTTTCGTCTCCCCAAGCGCGCTCAAACTCATCAAACTTTGTTATAGCGCTACTAATTAGTTCTGCCACCTCCCGATTGAAAACAATAGTACTAATGCCATTTCGATATATACCATCATCAGAGAAAACGGTGGTGTAGTCTGGCGTTTCCTCTAATTTTTTGTTCACATAGTTCAAAGCTTGCAAAAATTCAAACTGCGTTTTGAGTTTGTCACTTAAGGGACGCAGTTCATCGTAAATAATCTGATTACCTTCAATAATCACTTCATTCTGTTGGGAGTTATCTGCCAACATGATTTCTGATTTAAAAGTAGCAACTCTTTCCTTCAAACTATTCATTTACTATCTGACTCCATAAACGAGGTTAAGTCCGAAAGTGTTTGGCTTAAACTAAAATTAGTATTTTTGATGCTTTTGTTGAGTGAATCTAACTGGTTTGCTCCCACAGTGTTATTGACCAATTGTATTTTCGGCAATGCTAACTTTTCAAAAGCTTCCCACTGGGAAAGAACTTTTGACAATAGAGTGATGAGCTTTCCATCAAGGTTGGCAAGTATCTCCATCTCTTTTTGCTCATCTTCAACGGTTATTAGCTTGATGGCATTTTTAACGTCAATCCAACTTAAAGTTTCTAGCAACGTTTTTATATCTTGATTGGCCGTTTTACGCTTCGGGATTTCATCTGGATAAAATCCCAAATCTTGAATAGATTTATAAACTTCTCTTATCTCTTCGAGTAGATTTTGAAATTCCTCTTTGCTATCACAATCGCCAATAACCATCTTTATTTTAAGGAGGTTAGGCTTTATTTCATCGATTGCTGCTTTCTTAAGTCGCCGCAATTCTGGATCAAGCTTCTCCTCGCCATTTTTCCTCGCTTCTTTGATTGCCGCCTTTAGTATGTCTGAGTCGATAGCAACATTGTCAATAAGAACAAGACTGGACCAAACTTTTTGCGTATCGTCCCATTGATCTAACAAAGCAGTCCTTAATTTTTCGAAGCCAGAATTTAACGGTTCCTTTAGAATCGATTTAATGTGTACACTTTTCATGAAAAGCGTATTTTCGAGACTACCTTGCTCTTTTAGTCCCAAACCATTTAGCAACATCAACTGCTTATCTACTGAGCGTACTAAATATTTCTTACGTAACGCTTTGAGAGCGATCTTTAAAACATCTGGAACCCATTTTTCAGCGAAACTTTGGTAATAGGCAAAATCTTCATATCCTTTTTCATAATTCCACCCCGTATCTGGATTAGCTTTATTAGTTCTGTGATAGCGGATTATCGCTAGTGCAGTTCTGTGAAGTACATTGGAAGATTCTTGAGTAGCAAAAAAGTCATCTTCCGAACAAAATTCAATCAGCGCGTCTCTTATATTGTTGTTGGAACCTGGTATATAAATTAGGAAACGATCTCCCTGTTTCAGAATTGCTTCTAGTGCTGTTCTTTTAGTTTTTCCGACTTCAAATACTTTACTATTCTTAAACCCCATCCATTCAGAAAATTGGGATTCTTCAATCATTTTATAGAGTTGACTTCTAAAATCATTCGCCAACTTAGAATCGATTGGTGCCTCTTTGTTGAACCATTTTCCAAGTTGCTCCTCCAATAAATCCGACTTATTGGGAGTAGGAAGAGGTACAGGTTCAATCGGTTTTTGTGGTGGTACAACAATAGGGCTTGGTGTAGGGATATGAATTTCGCTTCCTAAGTAGGGAGCAAGTTCTGGTAAATGGAATGAAATAGCAACTTCTTTGGGTAAAGCTGATTTCAAAGCATCCATGCTAGATTTATCTGACCAGATTGAACAAAGTGTTATAGCTTGTTGCGGAGTTGACAGCCCCAAATTGCTCAATTCAGCTAGAAGAGTTGGTTTGCGCTCTTTAAGTTCAACATTCTTCGGAAATATGCCAGATTCATAGTCGTTTCGTTGATATCTTAAAATATTAAGCAAAATATCATTCAACACATCTCGAGGATTAAAGATTAACGAACCTGAATCGTCGGAACAATACCATTTCGCAAGATTTACTATGGCCTCTTTATTAAACGGGAAAAGTGGGATCTTTAAGGAAGATTTACCGAATGCATCCAAACACAGGCTATCGCTCTCATCTAATTCGTCATTCCATATAGGAGTGTTATCATCCCAACTCTCAAGGCTAATTACTTCCCGCAACTGGGATTTCCCATAGCGCGCCGCATTTAAGTACCGACTACAGAAGTCGACTATTTTTGTAGAGATCTCTTCCTGACTATCCTGATTATTTTTGATCTGCCATTCAAATCTTGCTCTCGTCCTAATAGTGTTTTGTCTTCTTGTATAACCACTATAGCCACTTGTGACTGCGAGTACTGATTTCAGAGTACATAATTCATCTTTAGCCTCCTCTAACAGGCAATCTATCAGGACATCTTCGATAGCCGAAATTGCAGCGAGATCCTCAACTAAAATAACAAGTGTTTGATTGCGAACTTTTAGGTGCTTTCTTATTTCCTTAAATAAATCCTGAAAGTTACCACTACCAAATTGAAATAACTGTTGGAAAGCGGTTTGTGAGGCGCGGCCAACCCCTTCATTTATTACCTCTAAAGCCTTTTTACTTTGCTCGGGATTACTGTCTAATCTAAGTGTGCTTAGAGCTCTTCGACCGGGTAAAGACAAATCATCTATTTCAATCTCCTCAATCATCGAGTCGAAATCTTTTTGTGATAATGCAAATTCTTTTTGGCGCAACTCTTCCTCTGTTGCCCCTTTAATCCACCTGGTTGCTATATTGTAAATATAGCTATCATCACCAATGAGTCTCGATTTAAACTCAATATCATCTACTAAATTAGGGAGTTGTTTAGCAAACTGTATCCTTTCCAATAATTCTTTGGCATCAGGGGATCCACGTTGGCAGTTTTCCAGAAGTTGTATACTCTCTTCACCAATATCCTGAATACCATGCTTAAGATGAGTACCAAAAAGGTCCGCTATTTTCCGGGCGACAAGAGTGCTCCCGACTTCGTCTACTTGTTTCCTCGCGCTTTCGAAAACATCTCCTTCCAAACCATCAAGAAGTAGATGAAGTGTCTGCCTTAAACTCGCATTCTTAGGGATTCGAACTATCTGCCAGTTCTCTTCCTGAACTATTTTCTCTGTTTTAAGCTTCGCATGTAGCCACCTTATAAGGTGTGATTTACCGAGGCCTGCATCTGCAACGATAGGAATTGGCCTGTCAATCTTTAAAAAGTGCTCTAAGAGGTCGTTCTCAGTGGCCTCTTCTTCAGATGTATTGCTACTATATTTCGTAAGCCTCATGGGTTCATGTACAGCAAGCAATGTCTCATCAGAGAGCTCTTCAGCTTCAGTTTTGATGCAATCTATAACGTTCTGTACGGAGGGCCAGTATCTTTCTAAACTCATTTTTCTCCCCCAAATCTTATGTGACTAACTGGCCTTCTTTTATTTCCAGGTAGGTTTAATTGCACGGTATTTTCAGCATCAGATTTGGGTATAAGAAATATAACCCCTTCAAGGTTGAGTCGGTACAATGCTTGCGAAAGGCTTGTAGATAATTCGTGCTCAGGCATAGCTTTCCAATCTTTTACCTTAGTGCGAATAAGTTGCTCGATTTTAATGCGATATTCTCCACCATCAATTACAGGAAGCATGTCCCTAAGTTGAGTTAAAAACTCTTCTACTGGCAATTCACTACCATTATCTGCATTTTTGAAAATCTTATTAATGGCAGGTCTAATTAAGCGAGTTGGGTCAACCACAAACTGATCTTTCGTTACTTTTTCTAGAAAACCTAAAAGAAGACCATAATTGGCAAAAATAGAAGTTTCATAAGGGTTAATGGTAAGGCGAGTTCCATTCTCCGTCCTTGCTGGTAAATACCTTCCAACGATGGTTTCGACTTCTGTAGACTTAAAAAAGCTACCGCCTGCAAATGTAAATGAGTCCAAACATAAAAAAAGAGCCATGCCTCGAATCAATGGTTCTACTGCAGTTCCATCCACGATATCAAGCCTCTCTTTGAATAGAGTTTGGGAAATTCTCTCTCCTAGGTTTTCATCATTCGAAAATTCTGACCAAGCTTTTATGCTATCGCCATTTTCTTCCCACAACCCATACTCCTTCCAAAAATGCAGGGTTTCTCTAAGCTTCTTTTCTGAATTCTTATTTATTTCAAATTGTTCCTGCTCATCTTTTTCCTCTTTACGAAAAAGATACTCTGGCATGTTCGCCGAGAATATGTCTGATATAGCTAAAAAATCTGAACTTTTATTCTTTTTGAAGAAATGACGGTTCACTAACCGATCAATAAAATGTAGTAAAGGTATATGGCTGCCTGGGTTCGCATTATTTATAACTGACATCAATTTTGTCCTAGCAGATTTCTAAAGTTACTTATTGATAATGATGTTGAATAATTTTCGTACCAATTTCGATATTCCTTGCCCGACTCTTTTTTTGACCGTTCTGCAAAGAAATACGTTACATTTTCTCTAAACCTTGGCACATCAATCACTTTCGCGCTTTCATCAGTAATTAATGCAGTTGGCCAGTAGCTTGCATCATCGTCAAACTCTTGAGAAATCCAGAACCTATCAAAGCCAACGGGCATGGATTTTTGGAATTCAGCTAAAAATCGTTCAGATGCTTGAATTCCCGAAATAATGTTTTTCTCTAGCATTGATTTCAGTAATCCTCTCCAATCGAAACTATCGTAATTCTCAAAATAAACCATGCACATATTCCGGTTAGAAATGAGCGTTTTTAAACTGGAGGTTGATGTTGCCTGGGAGTTGTAATTATCCAGATAAGCAGACTCTCCAACGGTCGGGGAAAAGCCTTCACAATTGACACACCCTCTGCAAGTGCGCTGTGCGGGAATATGATTAATCGAGTAGTACTTAGAAAGCGTTTTACAGAGTGGCTTTGAGTTATGTTCTAGGTAATGCCTCAGAACGTTGAATCGCTCATTTTGGACAGTTAACTCACTTTCTCTGTATTCATTAATTTCAGTTTCCCAATAATCCTTTTTCAGTGCTCTTGGCTCTAACAACTCTATTAATATTGATTCAGAATAATCTTCCCAGAACTTTTGAAATTTTAGTTGGTCATGAATTTCATCTAACGTTGAAGGTGGCTTAGGAACTTCATAATATATTTTGATAGCGCCAGCACGCTGCATGAACAGCAAAGTCAACCAATTCCACTCGCTATTCGTTTCTGTTTTTTTTTCTAAATCCTTTCGAAAAATGGAAGTGTCTAGCTTGTAAAAATCGTCACTTTCAAACAAATCACTATCAACAGTCTGCCTTCGCGCAAACATATCCATCCAGCGTTCAAATCCTAGTTCGATCGATATGATATTCTCTCTGTTAATATTTTGAGCAATGGATAACTGATCATGATGATAAACCATTAATGCTATTGCAGAGTCACCATTACGGCCAGCCCTTCCAATTTCCTGATAATACCTATCGATGTTATCTGGAACACTAGCATGTAAAACTGTTTTAACATCAGATTTATCCATACCGACACCAAAAGCAGAAGTTGCAACGATAATGTCGTACTGGTTACTCTTCCATTTTTCTATTATCTTATTTCGTTCTTCATATTTTGTGTCGCCCACAAACTTAGCAATCCTGGTACACCCATAACCCTTTAACTTATTATAAACGTCTTCGGCTTCAGACTTTATTGTCGTGTACAAAATCAATGGTTTCGGTAGTAAAAAGGCATATTTGCATACTGAAGTCAGATGCTCATGCCTATCAACTTTTAACACTGAGCTTTTAATTTCTGGGCGAAGAAAATTACCGTTGACGATAATTGGTTCGTTCACCCCATCGCCATAAACTTTATTGATAGCCTCTATATTCGATTGGGTAAACGTTGCCGACATCAGGACAGTGTTAAACTTACTTTTTGAAACCTGTCTAAGTGTTGCAAGCAACGCTCCAAATTTTTGAAAGTCGGGCCTGAAATTAGTGCCCCAACTATCAATTAGATGGGCCTCATCAACAATAATTTCTGCTATTTGATCGCTTTTCGATAATGAAAACAGTAAATGAAGTAAACTGCCAGTAAGCGACTCTGGTGATGTAAAGAGAACTTTCTGACGGCCTGATTGCATGTTTAACTTTATTTCTTTTCTCTCTTCCTGAGTTAAACTTGCATGCCAACAGTAATTGGAAACAACAGGAATGCCACAATGTTGAATTATTTCTCTAGCTCTTGCAGCTTGCTCGATTGCCAAGCCTACGGTAGGAAGAATAACAATGGTATTAGCAAATTCTTTTTGGAAAATTATCGAAGCGTGTGAAATCAGAGTCTTACCACACCCGGTGGGCAAATTAACAAAGATAGTAGAACCTTTTTTAGCGGTGAGGCATGCACGGACAGCTAATCTTTGCCCTGCCGTTTGGTATTTGCTGTACCCAAGTCCATCAAGCTTATTCTTTAAACACTCATCTAGCTTTACAGGTACGGTTTTTCTTTTGTTCTTCAGGGTATAAACATCGAAATCGTGTTTTTGGAGGCTGCTTTGATCAAGTTGTAGTAAATTAGTCCCTTGCCTTTGAGTCACCCCAGCCTTTTTTGCAACATCCAACTCAGGTCCCTTTAATTCTCGGGGAAATGGAAAACTAATGTAATTTTGATTGGCCGTTTGATGAATTGAGACTAACAAATCCTTTATTGCCAGCAGAACATCTACTGAACTAGCATTCTCGGATTTAACGACTGAAAGAAGTCTGTCAAAGAAAAAGTTACCGTTAAACGAAGTTTGAAAATTTGACAATTTTTCAATAAAAAACTGGGACTCAAACTCAGTTAATCGCAATGAATTTATTTCAGGCATTATTATCATCCACCTACTAATGTCATGCTCAAAGCGGAAACCAGCGTCACAGATAATTTATTTATTAAGTCTAAATGTTCATTTTTAGTCACTTCACTTTCTTTGATTTGAGACTCTCTATGTGTGATAGCACTCTCAATTACTCTCTCCCACTCATCTTTCGAACAAAACGAATCAAATAATTCCCACATATCCTGCTCTGCAGATACTTGAATTTCAAAATCTCTATAACCACTATCATGCTCACCGTTCGATGCTTTTACCGGCTTCTCTAGCAACTTCAGTATCGCTTCATTGTTGACTAGGTTCCCGGAGTCATCTATCCACTCAGTTACTACGAGGGGTTCGAACATTGCATCAAGATTTCTCTGTTCCACAACTGAACCTTCATTTGACTCACAGGAAACTAGCCAATTCAACTTAAAAAAAGTCTTAGGCTTTTCGAGTTTTATCTTTATTTGTCTCAAAATTGAGCTAACAAGTCCTAAAGTGCTCGCATGAGTGAAATTGTAGATCGTATCGATGAAAGGTTGGCCATACCGCAAAGGATAAGCACCAGTTTTGGCGGTAATTTCCCTGTCAGGGGTCATTGGTTTTGTAGAGGGGTTCCGTAACCCACTATTAAAGTCCATTCCTAAAATACAGTGGTGTAAAAAATCGTCTATATTTAAACGAGTTATTCCAAGTCTATATTGATAAACAATTGAGGAATCCTCATTACGAGTTGCACCAAATTTTAAACTCCGTTTTATCCAGCTTTGTAATGAGTTATGCAAAGATTCAGCATCTAGGTCAACGTTCTGAATGTTCTCGGCAAACTTTTTGATAGAAGCGAGATCAATCTGCATTTCATTCCAAACTTCCTGATCAGCTACCTTCTTCCGCTCTTTTGCAATTAAGCCTTTTTCCCCCCCTAACTTATCTCTAAGACAAGTCAAGTGTCCAAAACCATTTGTTAACAGGTTAGCCTCTTCAACTTGGATAGCTTCTTCTACAACTAATTGGATACTTGCCGTTGTTTCATCAAATACGCCTATGGTGTCTTTTAAAAGAAGAGCCCAGTTTTGGATGAAACCTTCATAATTTGGAACAAGAACATAGTTCTCAATCGGTTTCATGCTTTTCGACGTCGCACTATACCTATTTAACCTACCAATACGTTGCTCAATTCTTACCAAAGAGCGTGGTATGCTGTAATGAATCGCGAGTCGAGAAGTTCCTTGTAAATTTAATCCATCCTCACCTTTTTCATCGGTAATAAGTACTTTTATTGAGGGGTCTGCAACAAAAAGCGGCCTAAAATCTGGAGAATGCCTTTCTACATCGCCTCTATTTTTTTGCAAAAATGCATAAAGGTGATCCGCCGAGGCTTTATTTCCGCAGAAAATAACTACTTTGCCATCTACATTTTTTGCCAACCATTCTTCAAGTACATTTCTTGTAAGTTCATCCTTGTTGTTTTGTTCAACGAGCGCCGACTCCTTCATAATCATGAATGTTTCAGAAAACTGCTGATAATCACCAGTATTAATTAACTTATCGAGTTCATGCGAAAAACTCTTTGGAGAATCTAAAAGTGCGTCCAAAAGAGTTATCACGCTTGGTATTTTTTGCTCAAAGCCTTCACAAATCAGGTAGTCTCTATAGTCATCTAATTGCTGATCTAATGAGGGTAATTGTTTAGCAGTTTCCCATTTATACAGTGCGCAATCACCAAGGCCCGGAAAAAGTAGTTCTATCGAGCTGTTTTTGCTACCTCTCCTATTACGGATAAAGCGTTGAAACAATCTATATTTTTCACCAAAATGCATCTTAAGCTCATGAATTACCGAATTTCTTTTATCCTCATCCTTATTCTTATTGAAGTAATCAATCTCAGGCTTTAGACGCTCAATCAGTGCTGTTAATTCCGCATCCCCCAAGCCCAAACTTTCTAATTCATCTATTATCCCAGCCAATGTAAAGTCGTCAGACTCTGGTGAAATTGCGGAATAAATCCCTGAAAAGCGCTCCCTTTCACTTACCTTTTTGTTGAATTCATCAATACCTGCCTCAGTAATTTTGTAGCTTTCCGGGTTAAGACAATGCAACATAGCCAAGAAACTTTTCGCATTCCCAGCAATAGGCGTACCCGATAAAATAACTGTGGAACGTGCATTTGAACAAAAGGTGACTATTTTTTGGTAATGTACAAAACTGTCGCTATCCCATGCCAAGTCAGCGAGGTTATGCCCTTCATCAACCACAACCATAGTTGGTTTATTTTCATTTAAATCAAACAACGGCAAATCAAAATAATCACAGACAAAGACTTTTTGATCTTCCTCTAACTCATCGCCAAGGACATCTTCTAAATGAAATTTTAATGTTAACTCCTCTTTCCATTGGCTAATTAGGGAAGCAGGAGTGATAACCAATACACAAGCATTATCTTTAAGCTCAAGTATGTGTTCGCGGATCAAGAAACCAGCTTCAATAGTCTTACCTAAGCCAACTTCATCACCTAATAAGTATTTTTGATTTGAGTCTTTCAGAACTTGTAGTACGACTGATAATTGATGGGTTTCGAGGTTAACTGCACTACTGGTTAAAGAAGATATTGATTTACATGCTGCTCTTTGTTCAATATATGAGGTAATAAAGTTTGTTCTATTTACATAATGCTTATAAGCAGTTGTAGCCTGCGAAGCCAGGAACCTCGCAACTGGGAACGAGTGGTCTTTTAGCAAATTAGGGACAAATAGCTCTTCAATATCAAATATCTCTGATTCACCTCGATTAAAATATATTAAATGTTTGTCACCCGGTCTTTCGCCATCATAAAACCCCATTCTCCATCGTCGAGTCGGCCCAAATTTGACGTACACGATGGTTTTTTCGAATAGCTTCTTCTTTCCAATTAAGTCTGTTCCTTTCACTTCTAACTTTCTATCGTAGGGAGTTAGTGGAGAGGTAAAAAAACCAACGGTTGCGCTTTGGTCGACAGTTGAAATAGATAGAATTTTACCTATACCATCAAAGTAGGGAGAACCTTCAACCAGGGAACCTTCTACTAACCTCATTCTTTCTCCTTAACTTCAGCAATCCATTTGAAACAAGATAATAATATCACTCAACAAAAAGTCCTTAACTTCAAACAACTACCCACTCCATCAAGCTCTTTTCTTTTTCAGTTTTTACTTTTAGCAATCCCAAAGAATTATTCAGTTGTTGTAGTAAAATTGGGTGAATGTTGCTGTACATTCTTTTCATTATTCAGCCATCCTTAGAGTGTTTACTCTATAGTGGCGAGATACGTTCTATATACAATTTTTCTAAAGCTCCCTCTACAGACAGTTCCGGATTGTCCTCTATATATCTTTTGACAGTCCTTTCTACAAAGTTAGTATTTTGCGAATGCTTTTTAGCAAAATCTCGGCAAAGCTTTTTCATGTTCTTTTCAAAATTTCGACCTTCAACAGAACGATGAAAAGCAGATATTGCTTTATCGAAGGACTTTCCATGTTCAAAATATAATTCGCTCAATCGTGCTTTATGAATTCGATATGAACTAGAAGCATACTCCAAGGCGTCTTTATAATCTGAGAACTCCTCACCAAAAACAGTTATTGTGTGTCGCTGTGCGCTTTCGAGCCTAGTAACGCTGCCATTGATCTCGTAGTCATAACCTCTGAATCGAAGTCGCTCAATGCTTTCTGCGCCCAACTTTATGCCAGCGTTCAGGCTTTTTTGGAATGACTCATCCATCTGTTCCAACTCATTTTTCTTCCACAAATTATATATATTTATGACTTTATCGTATTTTGAGCCGAGAAGAATTTTAAGAGCATTGACTCTGGTATCAAGCGTTGCACTGTTATTTTTTTTAAGTAAATCAAAGCACTCGAAACAAGATGGTACGGTTATGAAATCTGCATTTCGACTAGCACTCTTCCATTCTTGTATGAAGGAAATGGGAGGAATAAAATCTAACTCTGATGCTTCGCAACCGCAGTAAAAGCATTTATTGAAGTCAACCGAATGAACTGCTGATAGTCGCTCATAGTAATTTTCGTAATCCATTACTTTGCCTTATACTTTTTGCTAACTAACAAAGATAACAAGCACCTTATATAAGAGCAGCCTTTCAGTAAAGAACTAGCATCAAGAAAGAATTAGAGCAACCGTCATAATGATTGAATTTTGAACTAATCCTTTTTCGCCAAAGGCACAGAATGGGCACAATTTGGGCACAGAGCGATTTGGGAAAATTAGGATTTGGCATAACTTATTGATTTGAATGGCGCACCCGATAGGATTCGAACCTATGACCTTTGCCTCCGGAGGGCAACGCTCTATCCAGCTGAGCTACGGGTGCGTAATGAGTGGCGCATTATAAGAGGTCGGCTGCAAGAATTACAGTAAAAATTAAAACTGTGCTTTGGGTTGATTGGTTTTTGCTCGTTTTATTCAGGTTTTGCTTATTCCATTTGAATACCCTAGGCTGGTTAACTCGTTCAATGTTGGGCCTTTTTTATGCGTAAATTCTGCGGTTTTCTCTGGTTACTTTTAACCTGTTTCGTGACGGGTATTGGCGTGTGTTATGCCGATGAGCAAAGTGATTTAGCCTTTTATGAAGACGTATTTAGCGCGGCACCCTATGAACCTTCCGATACCTCGCATTACTTGCCGTCTTGTGCGCGAACGCTGGATTCAGATGCCTATAAAACCGTCGCCGAGTCTGGGTTGGGCGCGGGCTGGCAGAATCGTATTGCCCACGACTGGACCTTTTTTGATGTACCCGCCACACAAAGCAAAATTACCGCTATCGACTACGCGCAAACACCTTCAGGGTTAGGGTATCGCTACCTGGCCAATGCCAATACGCAGTCTGTGGTGTATGAGCCGTGGAGTTCGTCTAAGGTGATGGCCATTGTGGGGGCGCTTAGCAAGTTCGAGCCAAACGTGGCTGCAGACACCCTGGTTGGCAATGCGCGCCTGGCCGATTTAGTGACCAGTGTGCACAGTTATGCCGAGGCTGGGCTGGCCGATGGTAATTCCAACGCTATTGCGACTTACTTTGCCAATGTGGCGAGTCGCGATTATTTAACGCAGCTGTTTCACGCTGGCTGGATTCATACACCCAATGCCAACGTGCGTTTTCGCGGGGCTTATGGCCCGGTTGCGTTTATGCCGGAGTCTAATCTATGGACTTCTGCCTCGCTAGACTACAGCCAAGCCGTTGCGCACTATGCGGAAGGGCCAGACGATCCGGGTTATCAAACCTATCGCTGTGAGCAATGTGGGTTAACCGGCAACAAACCTATGTCTACGCTGGCAGAGGCGGAGTTTTTAAAGCGCCTGGTATCGGGCGAGCGCGAACCGCTTACGCAGTTACCGGGGTTTGATAACAGCGATCTCACCATGTTGTTGTATGCGCCGGGCCATAGCAGCACTGCTGGCAACGTGGGCGGTATGATGTCGGGCATTGGGCTTATGCTGGCACGTTCAATTGCTACAGCCCTTGCGCCAAATGATAAACGTGAACCTAATGTGGTATTGGATGAGCTCACATCGGGCAAGTGGCGCTTATTCCAGAAAATTGGGGCCGGCCCCAGCGAAACCCGACAGCAGGGTGAAACGGTATTGCTGGCGCACGTTTGCCTGCCGAACGTTCAGGGTGGACGTGAATTTACCCTGGCTGTGCAATCAGAGGTACCGGGAAACAACGATGCTGCTGTGGGCAGAGCCGCCAAGGCCATGCAAGCCACATTGAATACCAGTATGGCGCAACTGCTTGCGCATTAGTGTTTACAGTGAGGGTTATTCGCTGAGTGGAGATTACAGCCGCGGTGATCTAAATTGCAGTGTGAGCAATAAAAAATAACAGTTTTCTACTTATTTTGATGTAGTTTGGCTAATCAATTAGTCTCAAACAGTTGTCGCCGCACAATTAACCATTATAATCATGCGGATTAATATTCCTAAGACCGTAATGCCTGGAGACAAAAAGTGAAATTAAAAACTTTGTTAGCTATGGGCGCTGCTTTTTTTGCAGTTTTCGCAGTAAATGCACAACAAATGTCAAACGACGCGATTAAAGATCGCATTAAGCCAGTTGGCGCAGTTCACATTGCTGGCGCGGCTGCCGCTGCCCCTGCAGGCGCACTGTCTGGTGAAGACGTATACAACAAAGCCTGTGTAGCGTGTCACGGCGCGGGTGTACTGGGTGCGCCTCGTTTACAAAACGCAGCAGACTGGAAACCGCGTCTGGAACAAGGTTTCGACACCGTATTGTCTCACGCTATTAACGGCTTCAACGCAATGCCTCCTCGTGGTACATGCGGCACCTGTAGCGATGACGATATTAAAGCCGCCATCGAATACATGATCGAAGGCGTTTAAGCTGATTCTGCCTGCCTGAGCAGCCACGCTGTTCAGGTAAGCGCTTCTCTCCGCTTCAAAATTTACCGTTTTGCCAAAATTCTGGTGCTTTAATAAGCGCTAGAATTTTTGCTGCGAATAAGGTAGGTTAATCGTTTATCGTGTGCAGGAGCGCTGGCAGCAAATTTCATGTCGACCGATTCGTCAAAATACGAGTTGTCCGAAGAGGAATTAAGGGAGCTTATTCCGCAACTTCAGCAACTTACAGATAAATATAAACGTGCCGAACGCGTTCAAAAGGCACTGTTTAATATTTCAGAATTAGCCAGCTCGGTTAGCAACCTCTCCCACCTGTATCCGGCTATTCACGAGATTATCGGCGACTTTATGGAAGCCGAGAACTTCTTTGTTGCGTTTTGTGACGCCGACAGTGAATTCGTGAACATGGCTTATTTTGTTGACGAATTCGACGAGCAGGTTATTAAGCAACTGCCTGCAGAAAAGCTCAAACAAGGCCTCACCGGTTATATCCTCAATTCCGGCAATCACATTTTCTACCGCTCCGAAGACAAAGAAGAATTCAACAAAAACGTAAAGGTTGAGCTCATTGGCAGTCAGCCCCACGAGTTATTGGGCGTGCCGCTGAAGCGCGGGAATCAGGTGATTGGTGCCATGGTTGTACAAACGTACGACCCGAATGTGGCCTATACCCATGAAGATTTAGAAGTGTTGCTGTTCGTGTCGCAGCACATTGTTACCACGGTAGACCGGGTGAAAAACCGCGAGTTAACCGAACGCACTATTCGCGAACGCACACGTCAGTTACGCCAGATCAACGACGACCTGCAAGAAGAAATTCTGGAGCGTCAGAAAGTTGAGTCATTACAACAGGCGCTGTTTGAAATTTCTGAATTGTCGGCCACCGCCGGCAAAGACATGGACTCATTCTACGCGGCGCTACACGACATTCTGGCCCGCCTGATCAGCGCTCCGAACTGTTATATTGCCACGCTTGATGAAAGCCGCGAGTACCTAGACTTTCCCTACTTCAGCGACACCCATGCAGACACCCCAAACAGACGTGCGTTAGGCCTGGGTTTAACGGAATTTGTTATTCGCCGCGGCCAGGCAGAGCTGATTGACCCGTCGCGGATATTGTCGCTCACAGAGTCGGGCGAAATTGATGTGTCGGTTGCGCAGGAAATCCTGCAGCAGGCTAACTCCTGGCTGGGTTCGCCGCTGATCATCGACGGCGAGGTGTACGGGGTTATTGCGGTGCAAACCTACGGTAAATCTGCCAAGTACACGCCGCGCGATCTGGAATTGCTTCGTTTTGTGTCGCACCACATTGCGGTAGCACTGGAGCGTAAGTTTCGGGCCGATGCCATTCAGGCCTATAACGAGCAGTTGGAAGAACGCGTTGAGGCCCGTACTCAGGAGCTCAACGAGGCCAACGAGGTGCTACGCCAGCAAATTGAAGAGCGTAAAGAGATAGAGCGCAAATTAATTCACGACGCCCACCACGACGCCCTTACCGACTTACCCAACCGTTCTATGTTTACCAGCCGCCTTGAGCTAGCCATCGCTAACAAGCAGCGCCACCCGGAAAACATGTTTGCGGTGCTGTTTATCGACTTAGACCGCTTTAAAATTATTAACGACACCCTCGGCCACCATGCCGGCGACGAATTCCTGATCGAAGTATCGAAGCGCATTGCGCAGTGTATTCGTGGGCACGACCTGCTGGCACGTCTGGGTGGCGACGAGTTTGTGTTATTGCTGGATGCCTTTGCCGATTCAGCCGATGTAGAAGAGGTCTCCGCACGCATAATCGAGTCTATTTCTGAGCCGTTTATTTTAGACGGCAAAGAAATGTATTCGGGTGCGAGTATTGGTATTGCTCACCTTGAAACCTACTACCGCACAGCCGACGAAGTCATTCGCGATGCCGATGCCGCCATGTATCAGGCCAAGTCACTGGGCCGCGGCCGGTTTGTTATGTTTGATAAAAGCATGCGCGAACGGTTACTGGAAGAGTTGGAGCTGGAAAACGAGTTTCGCCGGTCGCTACGTGAGTCAGAATTTGAGTGCTACCTGCAGCCCATTTTTGACCTGCGTACACAGCAACCGCTATATCATGAGATATATGTTCGCTGGGTGCATCCAACCCTGGGTAAAGTGGCGCGCGAACAGTTCCGTCAGGTGGCCGAACACAGTGGCTTAACCCTGGACCTGGATTTGTATCAGTTGCGCTCTGCCTGTCAGTTGTTGGCAAGCTGGCCCAAGGTCGACAACCTTGAGTACGAACCGCGCATTGGCGTCAACGTGTCTATAAATCACTTGTTGCAGGCGTCGCTGGTTAATAAGATTCTGGACATCATTAACGAGTCTGGCGTGAAGCCCTCGCAGCTCATATTTGAGTTTGATGAGAACGATCTGAATCGCCGCTCTCAGTACATATTGCCAGCCATTAAGAAGTTGAAACGCGCCGGAGTGACGCTGGTGCTGGATAACTTTGGTAGCGGGTTGGCTTCACTCAGCTACTTGTTCTCGTATCCTTTCGACTTCATTAAAATTGACCACCGCTTCATTAAGTCACTGCCGCGTTCGCTGCGTAACCTGAAGCTGATTCAGTCGGTGATGTTAATTTCAGGTCACCTGAAATTTGAAGTGATTGCCGAGGGGATTGATTCCAATTCACAGCTGGAATCGCTGAAAGAGATTGAATGTATCTATGGGCAAGGCCGCTTCCTGGAGCCACCTCAGTTATTGCCCAGCATGCAAATAAACACCGAAACAGACAGCGCAGAAGCCGAATAACCTACCTGCGCTGAACCGGCTATTTGTTAGCTCTTCGACTGCCCTAACATACTGCGTAAATTGGCAATACTGGCCTGCCCTTTTTGCTGACGCTCTTCGGCTGTTGCCTTTTTCTTCTTTTCTTCCCATTGCAGGTCATCGGGTGGCAGTTCGTATAAGAACCGGCTGGGCTCGGGCTGGATGACTTCACCAAACTGGCGGCGTTCTTTCGACAGCGTAAAAATCAGCTCGCGCTGCGCCCGGGTAATACCTACGTAAGCGAGCCTGCGTTCTTCTTCTACGTTGTCTTCGTCTATGCTGCTTTGGTGAGGCAACAGGCCTTCTTCCATGCCCACCAGAAACACAATGGGGAATTCCAGTCCTTTAGACGCGTGCAGGGTCATTAGCTGAACCTGATCGGCTTCGCCATCTTCCTCGCCGCGCTCCATCATGTCACGCAGTATTAAGCGGTTTACCACTTCCTGCAGCGTCATTGGGGCGTCCAGCTCGTTGCCTTCCAGCATGTCGGTTACCCAGCCAAACAAGGTACTGACGTTAGCCATGGCCATTTCAGCGGCTTTCGGGCTGGGGCTGTGTTCGTACAACCATTCTTCGTAACCCATTGCGCGGATCATGCTTCTAAGCGTGGCGGCCGTGTCGCCGCGCACGGCTTCGTCTGACAGCGTCACAATCCAGCGCGCAAAGTTGTGCACGGCCAAATAGCCTTTACCGGTTAATACGCTGCTTAAGCTGTCGTGACACGCGGCTTCAAACATCGACACGCCAAGCTGGTTAGCAAAATTACCCAGCTTTTCCAGGGTGGCACGGCCAATACCCCGGCTTGGTGTGTTAATGATCCGCAGTAGCGCGTTGTCGTCGTCCTGATTCACCAGCAGGCGTAGGTAAGACATAATGTCTTTGATTTCAGCGCGCCCAAAGAACGACATACCGCCACTGATTTTGTAGGGAATACGGTTGCTCATAAGCAGCTTTTCAAACAAGCGGCTTTGGTGATTCCCCCGGTACAAAATGGCGTAATCTTTAAACTGGGTGCGATTGGTAAACTTGTGTGCCAGCAGTTCTGCTACTACCCGCTCGGCTTCGTCTTCTTCGTTTTTGGCCACCAGCACACGCAGGTGATCACCGTAACCCAATGCCGAGAACAGGGTTTTGTCGAAGATATGCGGGTTATTCTGAATAAGGATGTTGGCGCAATGCAGAATGCGCCCTGAAGAACGGTAGTTTTGTTCCAGCTTAATGACTTTCAGGCGTGGGAAGTCTTCCTGCAACAGGTTCAGGTTTTGCGGTCGGGCACCCCGCCACGAGTAAATAGACTGGTCGTCGTCGCCTACCACGGTAAAGCGTGCTCGCTCACCTACTAACAGTTTTACCAGCTCGTACTGACTGGTGTTGGTGTCCTGATACTCATCCACCAGTAAATAGCGAATGCGCGACTGCCACTTGGTGCGCGCTGCCTCATTGGCTTTCAGCAACAAGGTGGGCAACATGATCAGGTCATCAAAGTCTAGCGCATTGTATGCTTTCAGGTGATTCTGGTATTGCTGGTAGAAACCCGCAAATTCTTTTTCGCCCTGGCTGGTTGCTTTCTTCAGCAGCACATCCGGGGTTAACAGGTCGTTCTTCCAGTTGGAAATACACGACTGCAGCAGTTTTAGCTGGTCTTTGTCGCCGTCTAATGTCTGTTCGGTTAAGTCGTTTAACAGCGCCATGGTGTCTTTGTCGTCAAACAACGAGAATCCCGATTTCAGCCCCAGCGCTTTCACTTCGGACTTAATAATATTTAAGCCCAGGGTGTGAAAGGTAGACACTTTCAGGCCTTTGGCTTCTGGCTTGCCCAACGTTTGTGCCACACGCTCTTTCATTTCACGCGCGGCTTTATTGGTAAAGGTTACCGCGGCAATATAGCGCGCCGGCATATCGCAATTACGCACCAGGTGAGCAATTTTGTTGGTGATCACCCGGGTTTTACCACTGCCCGCACCGGCCAGCACCAGACAGGGGCCAGACACATAAGTTACAGCGGATTCTTGGGCAGGATTTAATTTCATGTACGCTATTGGCTCGTTAAAGGCTTGGTGTATTCAGGATTCGTGTTCATCGCACTCACCGTTGTTGCAGGTGAATACGCAGGGGCGCTATTGTAATCGACCGCGCGACATAATCCGAGTGTTGATTGTATTGCATCGCGGGGTAATCAATCTAGAATAGCGGTAAACCTAACTGCGATATCAGGACACCCACATGTTAGATCCGAAGAAACTGGAAGAGATTGCCCGTCAAATTGCCGATTCAGTGCCGCCAGGCGTAAAAAACATGGCGGAAGAAGCGGAAGGGAAAATCAAACAAGTCCTTCAGGCACAGCTGACTAAGCTGGATCTGGTGACTCGTGAAGAGTTCGACATTCAAACCCAGGTGTTAATTCGCACCCGTGAAAAGCTGGAAGCCATGGAAAGCCGTATAGCCGCTCTGGAAGCCCAGCAAGCCGACAAGTAACCCTAGCTGCTATAGCGCGAAGGCGTAATCGGCCGCTAAGCCTAAGGCAACCACCATGCCTACATAGTGGTTGTCGAGGAAGGCTTTAAAACACGCGTCCCGGTCGCGGAAGCGAATGTTGTAGTGCTGATGAATAAACAGCGCTGCAGCGGCCGCGAGCCCTACATAAGCCAGTATTCCTCGCCCTGTTAACTCAAACACCACTGCCAGCATAGCCAGCACAATCACTTCTAACGTACCCACAATAAGCTTGTCGAAGCGGCCAAATAGAATGGCGCTGGATTTAATGCCAATGATCACGTCGTCGTCTCGGTCGACCATGGCGTACAACGTATCGTAAGCAATGGTCCATAACAGGTTAGCTATGAACAGCAGCCAGCCCCAGGCGGGGATGTCGCCGTATACCGCCATGATGGCCATGGGGATCGACCAGCCGTAGGCTGCGCCCAGTACCGCTTGTGGTAAATAGGTATAGCGCTTCATGAAGGGGTAACAGGCCGCCAACCCTAGCGCCACTACTGACAGCAGAATGGTTTGCCAGCTAAGCTGCAGAACCAGCACAAACGCTACGCCAACCAGCAGTGCAAATAGCTGCAACGCTTCTTTCTCAGTCACATCCCCAGCCACCAGCGGACGCGAGTTGGTGCGCTTTACGCTGCCGTCGAAATGCCTGTCTGCGTAGTCGTTTATTACGCAGCCAGCCGAGCGCATTACAACAACGCCGAGGGTAAACACAACCAATTCAAGTACCGGCGGCATACCTTGCGCAGCCAGCATCAGCGCCCATAACGTGGGCCAGAACAGCAGGTAAATTCCAATGGGCTTATCCAGCCGCATCAGACGCTTGTAATGAGGAATGTTTTGTAGCGACAACTGCATTTTGGGTAAAGGCATTACTCTGTTAGTAAGCGGTCAAGGGGCTGGCCCGTGCCGGTTACCAAATCAAAATCCGAAAAAAACGCAGTGTAACACCCTTTCTGCCCTACGACATTAATCTAAAGTAGGTTGTGCGGGCTGGCTCTCTCAACTAGAATTTAAGCAATTAAATTTTCTGGAAATCTTCTTGATGAAGCAATTCGTTCTGCTGGTCATGTTATTGGGTACCGGACTCTTCGCTGCCCCAACGCTTGCCCAAGACAAGCCGTCTTATGCCTACATTGGTATTGAGCCTGAAATTGTAACCAACTACCTGGGCACCAGTGCGATTAAACTCGGTTACGTACGGGTGATGATTGAAGTCATGGTAAGCGATGTCGATCAATTGGAATTAGTTGAGCACCATATGCCATTGCTGCGCTCTACTGCGATTGAAATTTTTGGCCGTCAGCCTGAAGAAAAAGTGAAGTCGCTGACAGGGCGTGAAGATATTCGCCGCGCTATTTTAGCCGCTTTTCAGGATTTAATGTCGAAGGAAACCGGCGCGCCGGTCATCAAAGAAATTATCTTTACCAAATACCTGCACCAAAGCTAACAACGCGGTTGGCGATGTGCAGTGTGCGAATAACAAAACGGCAATACCAGGTATTGCCGTTTTTTGTTGTCTACTCGCGGTGACGGTCTTTTGAACCTGCCCCCAGATGCAGGAACCAGGCTATCGCACACCCACTCACCAAACCAGCGGTATGCGCGGCGTTGGCCATGTTCACCCAGAGAATGTCGGCGTAGCCCAATATCAGCCACAACAACATAAAACCAATCACCGGCTTAGGCAGGTCTATTCCCCAGCTTGGGCGCAGCCAGCCAATAAACCATACAAAACCCAGTACACCGTACACTACGCCCGAAAGCCCGCCAAAGTTCGGGCCGGCCGCAATCAGTTGCGCCAGGTTACTGACCACCGCAGTGATCACAAACAGTAAAATGAGAAAGCTGGTGCCCAGCTTATGCTCAATTCGCCCGCCCAACATACACCACCACAGCAGGTTAAACACAAAGTGCACCATGCTGAAATGAATGAGCGCCGGGCCTAGCAAACGCCACCACTGGTTATTGTCGAGCAATTGGCCTAGCGGCTGGATCATCAGTTGCTCGGCAATGGGTTGAAATAAGCCGACTAGCGACAGCAGAAAAACCAGCGTACAGGTAAACAAAATGGCGCCGCAAAACGGCGCGCGACGCAACCAGATAAGCCAGCGCTTCACGTCCAGATTCGGCTTTGAAGGCGATTTTATGTCGGTGCGTTCGGAATGCTGCCATGCTGCCTGTTGATACTTGGGATCATTCGGCGACTGCACAAACGCCTGACAAATGGATAATGCCTTATCGAAGTCTGCTTCATTATTTAGCTGCACAATGTACTGATCTTGCACAGCATCGTGAACAACACTGACATCGATATGTTGAGAGGTTAAATAGCTCGCCAGCAGGTCGGCATACCGCAACTGGCGAATCGCTATCAGGGGTTTGGCCACTGTTAGTCAGTAACCACCGGCTGACCTAACCGCCAGCCTTCAAATCCACCGTCCATGCTGTAGACCTGCTCATAGCCCTGGCCCACTAAAAACTGTGCGGCTTGCTGGCTGCTTACGCCGTGATAACACACCACAACCACCGGCTTGGCTTTCGGGGTGTTTTCCATAAACTCAGCCAGGTTGTCGTTAGACAGGTTGACTGCCCCTTCGATGTGGCCAGCCTGAAATGAGCCGGCATCACGGATATCAGCGACCACTACGTCGCCGAGTTGTTCGGCAACTTGTGCCACAGAGATATGTTCAAACGCTTGCATAATATGTGCTACTGCCAGTTAAGAATAACTTTTCCGGAATGTCCTGAGCCCATAGTATCAAATCCCTGTTGGAATTCATCTATTGAAAACTGGTGTGTGATAATAGGCGAAATATCCAGACCGCTTTGGATCAGACTTGCCATTTTGTACCAGGTTTCAAACATTTCGCGGCCGTAGATGCCTTTTATCACCAGGCCTTTGAAAATAACCTGGTTCCAGTCGATGGCGACATCCTGAGGCGGAATACCCAACATGGCGATTTTGCCGCCGTTGTTCATGTTGTTTAGCATGTCGCGGAACGCTACCGGTACGCCCGACATTTCCAAGCCAATATCGAACCCTTCGGTCATGCCCAGCTGGTTCATCACGTCTTTCAGGTTTTCTTCGGCAACGTTAACTGCGCGGGTTACGCCCATTTTCTCGGCAAGCGCCAGGCGGTATGGGTTAACGTCGGTGATCACCACATGACGCGCCCCTACGTGGCGTGCTACGGCAGCGGCCATAATGCCAATAGGGCCAGCACCGGTGATCAGTACGTCTTCACCGACTAAGTCGAACGACAGCGCAGTGTGAACCGCATTACCAAACGGGTCAAAGATAGACGCCAGGTCGTCGCTGATGTTGTCGGGAATCTTAAATGCATTAAACGCAGGAATAACCAGGTACTCGGCAAATGCACCAGCGCGGTTAACTCCCACACCTTCGGTATTACGGCATAAATGGCGGCGTCCGGCACGGCAGTTACGGCAGTGTCCACAGGTAATGTGGCCCTCACCCGATACCCGGTCGCCGACTTTAAAGCCCTGCACTTCCTGGCCCATATCAACCACTTCGCCCACGTACTCGTGACCAACAACCATAGGCACAGGAATGGTTTTCTGAGCCCAGTCGTCCCAGTTGTAAATGTGCATGTCGGTACCACAAATAGCGGTTTTGCGAATTTTGATTAACAGGTCGTTGTGGCCCACTACCGGCTTGGCGGTATCTTCCAGCCAAATGCCCTGCTGCGAGTGGCTTTTTACCAGCGACTTCATGCAATCACTCCTAATTCACGGCCCACTTCAATAAAGGCATCTACCGCTTTGTCGACGTGTTCAATGGTATGCGCCGCTGACATCTGGGTACGAATACGCGCCTGGCCTTTGGGTACCACCGGGTATGAGAAGCCAATCACGTAAACGCCTTTGGACATCAGTTTATTTGCCATGTCGTTGGCCAGTTTGGCGTCGCCCAGCATGACCGGAATAATCGGGTGGTCTTTACCGGCAAGGGTAAAGCCGGCTTCTTCCATACGCATACGGAAGTGCGCCGCGTTACGCCAAAGCTGCTCTCGCAACTCGTGGCCGTTGGCCATCATGTCGAACACTTTCAGTGACGCTGCCACAATTGGTGGTGCAATAGAGTTAGAGAACAAATACGGACGTGAACGCTGACGCAGCCAGTCGATCACCGCCTTTTTACCTGAAGTGTAACCGCCAGACGCCCCGCCTAAGGCTTTACCCAGGGTGCCGGTAATGATGTCTACACGACCCATTACGTCGCAGTACTCATGGCTACCGCGGCCGTTGTCGCCCAGAAAGCCCGTAGCGTGGCAGTCGTCTACCATGACCATGGCGTCGTATTTGTCAGCCAGATCACACACGCCTTTCAGATTGGCAATAATGCCGTCCATGGAGAACACGCCGTCAGTGGCGATCAGAATAAAGCGCGCGCCGTCGGCTCTGGCTTGCTTAAGCTGTTCTTCTAGCGCCTGCATGTCGTTGTTGGCGTAACGGTAGCGTTTGGCTTTGCTCAGGCGCACACCGTCGATAATGCTGGCGTGATTCAGCGCGTCAGACACAATCGCATCTTCCGGCCCCAAAATAGTTTCAAACAGACCGCCGTTGGCATCAAAACAAGACGGATACAAAATGGTGTCTTCTGTACCCAGGAAATCACTGATTTTGGTTTCCAGAGATTTATGGATGTCCTGCGTACCACAGATAAAGCGAACTGACGCCATGCCGAAACCGTGACTGTCCAAACCGCTTTTGGCCGCTTCGATGAGGTCCGGATGATTCGCCAGACCCAGGTAGTTATTGGCGCAGAAGTTAATTACGTGCGAGCCGTCCTGCGTTTCAATATCGGCCTGCTGTTGCGATGAAATGACACGCTCAACCTTGTACAGCCCTTCTTCTTTTGTGGCCGTAAGTTGTGCTTCGATATGAGAAATAAATGACGCAGACATAGCGCGACTCCCAACGATTAAAATATGCGGCGTATTGTACCTAAGTGCCTGAGGTTATGCCCTAAGGCGACTGGTTTGTGTACTTTACGTAAACGGTAAGGGTGTAAACTTTTTAGCACGCACGTTGGCGTTGCTGAACGGTATCGCGTATTCAACCTCGGGTGGATCAATTTTTTTGTAACAGTACCCAGCGCCCGTTTACTACCTGTGATTTTAGCACCTGCCAGAGAACATGCTGCTCGATGGGTTTACTGATGAAGTATCCCTGGCCGTACTGACATTGCATATTGCGAAGTTGATTGAGCTGTTCGCCGGTTTCTATGCCTTCGGCAATCACTTGCTGACCCATGTTGCGCACCATGGATATGGTTGAATCAACAATGTTTCGGTCGGAGTCGGTTTCCATCATGCCGTTTATAAAAGAACGGTCAATCTTAATAATATCGCTGGGGATCGTACGCAGGTAGGTTAACGAAGAGTAGCCCGTACCAAAATCATCCACTGCAATCTGACAGCCCAGCGATCGAATTTGATGGATCGTTTCTACCGCGCGTTCGGTATCCGCTACCAGTACGGTTTCGGTCAACTCCAGTTCAACCAGACTCGCGTCTACGGAATACTTGGTGATGAGTTCGGTTAAGTAAGGCTGTAGCAACTCGTTGGCAAACTGCGCTGCCGACAGATTGATCGCCATTTTCACCCCGGGGTAGCCCTGGTTTCGCATTTCGGATAACAGCATAATAGCCTGCTCCATTACCCAAAAGTCCAGTTCGGCCATCATAGGGGTATTCTCCAGCAGCGGCAGGAATTCACCCGGAGACACCAGACCCCGCTCGGGATGACGCCAGCGTAGCAAGGCTTCAAATCCCACCAGCTTCAGGGTTTCAAGGGATATCTGTGGTTGTACCGCAAGGAAGAACTGTTGTTCTTTTATGGCAATACGCGCTTCACTTTCTAATTCCACCTGACGAACGACTTTTTGATTCATGGTGGAGTCGAAGAACCGGTAGCTAGAGCCTCGCTGCAGCTTGGCTTCGTACATAGCCGTGTCGGCCTGGCGCATCATCTCAAGGGTGCTGCTCTTCGCGTCAGCGGTGAAGGCAATACCAATACTGATGGTGATATAGAATGTTTGCTCGGTGATACGCATAGGCTCAATGAACTCTGCAGTGAGCTTTTGCGCTACGTTTTCAACCTGGTCGGTCGTTTCGACATGATTTAGCAGGATAACAAATTCGTCGCCCCCAAAGCGGGCGATCAGATCGGTTTCCCGTAGTACGCCGGACAGGCGCTCACTGGCTACTTTGACAACCTCATCGCCGAAGTGGTGACCGTGGCTGTCGTTCACCTTTTTAAAGTTGTCCAAATCGATGAACATTAAGGCAATGCCGCCTTTTTCGCGATTAACCGAAGCCAGTAGCTTGTTTAGCTGGAAGGTCATCATATTGCGATTCGGCAGGCCGGTCAGGTTATCGAACATGGCCATTTTTTCTAATTTGGCCGTGTTCACGTTCATCTGGCGATCCAAGGTTTCCAGCTTTTCGGCTAATTCTTCTGCCGCACTGCCCAGTACATCCAATTCGTCTGATAACCACTGGTTTCGAAAGAAGCTGCGTTTGTTCTGCTCTTTAAACTCATCAAAGCGCTGTTGAGCCAGCAGTGGGAGCATATTCGACAATGCATTCAGCTTTTGTGCGTAGCGCCTGAGCAATACAAACATACTCATCACAAACGTCAGTACCAACCCCAGGCCGCCCAGGAAAATAATTAATTTCTGAATCTGAAAGGTGCGCTTGCGGTCGTCGATATCATGCACGAACATCACGTAGTGTCCGTTGGCACTGTTGTTAAATAAGGGCAGGAGCATGACATAGTAAGCGTTGTCGCTGCTGGTAACTTCCACACCGCGGGTTATCAGGCGCTTTATGGTGGTTTGCTGTGGAATGTCGCCCAGAATACTGCGCATCATTGTAGCCTGCTTCTCGCTTAACGAGCTATTCAAATACAGTCGGCTGGATTGGTGTTTCACTTCCGTATCGGGCTGACGAACCAACACCAGTTCCGCCTGTGAAGCTTCGCTTAGCAAGGCCAGTACTTCCTGTAATGAGGTGGTCATCACCACCGCATAGGTCTTCCCGCCGGGTAACATAACCGGTGTGCTGACTACCATTTCGCAATAGGTCTGGCAGTGCACACCTTGTTGCGGGCGGCCCTGCTGCAGGGTTTGCGCCACCATAGGCTGCAGAGCGTCAGGCAGCACAACCCCGTCGCTGAACGTCACTTCCCCCTGGTGGTCGATAAGCCAGACGCTGGAAACATCCCATTGCAGCAACAGAAAATCACCACTGAGCTTAAGGCGTTCAAGCAATTGCGCTTCGGTTAACGTTGCGCCTTCACTTTGATGTTTCAGACTCTCAACCCATACCGAAAGCCTGTCCCCCAGTAGCGAGGTGATTTGGTGATAGCGGGTCACATCCCGGGCAAACAAAGCCTGGTTTAGCTCGGTTTCCTGGGATGCGGATTGTTTTAACAGTAGCCCAACCACTACAGTACACACCACGCTGACCATGATCAGCATGACGAACAGCACTTTGTAGCTTATGGACAGATGTCGCATACTTAAAACCAATACATCAATTGCACCGACCAGGTATTCCAGTACGGATCAGCCTGAATCAGTGAATTTGGAAACAGTACCGCAGACAATCGCCCCGCACCGTGGGTGCGGGAGAATTCGCCGCTAAGACGCATTTGTTTAGCAAAATCCCAACTGACACCAACGGTGGCGGTGTCCATAAAACCGTAATACCGGGGAATAGGCCCTAAAGGGTTTAAGTCCAGCAACGTACCTTTGCGGTCGTCGCGATCTACGTCGTAGGTGTCAATGCGAACCAGACCGGTAATAGCATCTGACAGGAAATAGCGAAACTGGGCGTAACCGCCTTCGCCGGTTTTGTCGATGTCCAACGTGACGCCCTGTGTAAAGTCGCCTTTGTAGCGCAAGCGGTCGCGAAGCAATTCGGAGCTAAACTCCCAGTTTTCGCTGTCGTAACGGATCGCCAGAGTCAGGCGGTCTACTGAAGACGAACCGTTTAGCAGAATATCCTGCTCGGCTGGCTTGTAAGAAAAGTCGGATTGCAGCAGGCTAAACCCCAGCTCCCACTGCGAAAAATCGGGTTGCCAGTAGGTGCTGAACTGATGCACGAAGTCCTGCTTTACCCGTCCCTGCGCCAACGGGCTCAGGAATTTCTTTGTTTCTTCTTTGGCTAACGGTGAACGCCCCAGGCTCCAGCGCACTTCCCAGGTACCGGTATCACCGACTTTAATACTTTGCAGTGCTATACCGTCGCTGCTGAGCGCCATATCGCGGTTACCATCGTAATACACCGATTGCGGCAAAATAATGGAAGGCCGGGTTTGCGGCACATCCTGGGTGGCGGAATACAGCCAGTGACGGTTTTTATAGCGTCCAATGTGCAGATTCATTTGCCAGTCAAAATACTGGGCAACCCGCCAGTCCAGGAATAAGTAGTCCACCCGTGAGCCCTGACGATAGCGATTTCCGCCGTCCAGATACACCAGTTGACCGGCCACACTTAACGATGAATTCACCGTGTATTTGGCATTGATGCCGATTTCGGTTAGTTCACGGCTAAAGGCATTGTCGTCGGTAATAAAAGCACTGTCCTGAGAACGCGTTACCCCTTGGGCAATGAATCCATGCCAGGACAAATTGTCGCCTGCATAAACACCGGATGCCAGTAACACCAGTGAAGCGAAAAACCCTTTTACTGCGTGCTTCTGCATTATTCCCGCTCCCCAATATTCAGTAAATAGGTTCCTTCTGGAGGGGTCTCTGTGTTCACATAACCAATAGACCCGGGGGTGGCGGCAACCTTTGCCACCATGTCTTCAATTGAATTGACGATGGTAGGCGCATCGCCCTGACCGGAATAAGTGATCCGCTGCCAGATGCGCTCTAACTGATAAGGGTAAATCTGTAATACGTTGCGGCAAAACTCGGTGTGAATCGGGTTTGATGCGTGTAGCACGAACACTTTTACCCGTTCGCCATTGGGCCAGAACTGGGTTCTGCCAGCAAAAATCAAACGCACCTGTGCCGGCGAGAGAGTCTGCGTTTTTACCGCTTCATTCGCCAGAATATGTATTGCCGCCTCGGCGGCCCTTAGCGGGCAAAACACCAGGATAAACAATACGATTAATAGCGTTCGACTCACTCCGCTTTGCAATGTTGCTCCTTAACAAACAGACCTCTGCGTTAGCCTGGAAAATCCCCTGTTCGGCTTTCGGATCATGCTGAAGATGAATGACTTTCCTAAGTGTAGAAAAGAACAGCAATAATTAAAGCACTCGCCTTCGAAATTCTACTTATTAAGTACTTTTACAAGTACGTTTTCCACTTGTTCAGGTTGAATTCGCGCCATCAGTGATTCTCCTTTGGCACGCGTACCCCAAGGCAGCGACTGCCACGGTTTACCGTGTTGTTCCGCTACGCAATCGGCGTAAACAGACACGACCTCGTCGCGATTCAAATACGGCCCGGTACGAATAGGGTTCGAGTGGGCATACAAACCCACTACTGGCGTGCCCACCGTCGTTGCCATGTGCGCAGGCCCGGTGTCAGGGGCAACCACCACTTTTGCACGGGCCAACACGCCCGCCAGCTCTTTTAGTGTGGTTTTACCAATCAGGTCCTGCTCTACTGTTGCACCTGCGGCCAGAATCGCGTCGCCGATTTGCCTGTCTAAAGGTGCAGGTCCTCCGCACAATAATACTTTAAGGCCTTGGTTTACAAGCCAGTTAGCTATACTTGCGTATCCTTCCGCAGTCCAATTGCGTTCTGCTTTAGACGCCGCCGGACAGATAACCGCATAGTCCCCAAGGTTATCGGCCAATGCCACACCGACTTGAAGGTCATCGGATGACAATGGCAATGACCACTGTAGCTCTTCAGCCGGCGGAATACCCATGGCGTCGGCAAAGGCCATAAAGCCCTCCAGCACATGAGGCTGATGTTGCGCAGCTATGCGTTTATTAATGAATAAACTGTGTCCTTCCTTGCTGCGTGCTTTGTCGAAACCCAACCGAACTTTAGCCCGAATTGCCCGTGACAATAAATTCGCTCTCAGTGCAATTTGCATGATGCAAAGCACATCAAAGCGCGTGTCTTTGAACTGTGCCTTGATGGCTTTCATGCCCTGGCGGCCGGTTTTTTTGTCGTATACCACAAAGTCCACCCCGTCCATGCCCTTGAGTAACTGGTATTCGATTTTGCCAATGATCCAGGTTATTCGAATATCCGGGCGATGCGTTCTGATGCGATGCACCATGGCGGCCGCATGACAGACATCACCTATGGCAGAAAGCCGTAGCAGGCATAACGACCCGTTTGTCGGGATGGTAATTTTACTGAGGGTAGACAAATAAACTTCCACATAACACTGATAAACCACCGTAATTTGATTACAATCAGGGGCAAGAAACAAGTCTAATGTCTGAGAAAAACCCGTTTGATTGATCTGGCACCCACACAACAAGGCCGCGATGTCGTACTTTACAACCTGCAGGCATGCGAGGAAGTGGGTATATCGCCACCAGATGCGCAGTGGCTGCATACCGACTACTGGACACAGCGCGCCCATGGTAAGCCCGACAGCGGGCGCGGCGAGGCGGTCATTATTAACGAACCGGCTCCCATGGTGCTTCGCACCTATTGCCGAGGCGGGCTTGTCAGGCATTTTTCTCAGCGCCGGTTTATGTATAACGGCTTAGACGCGACCCGCCCGTTCCGCGAACTGCAACTGCTGCACACCATGCACCAGGCGGGATTACCCGTGCCATTGGGATTAGCTGGCAGAGTCAGTCGTTTTGGACTGGCATATGAAGCCGCCATCCTGATGCAACAGATCCCGCGCTGTCAGGAAGTCCACCAGCGCATTCAGCGCAATGCAATGCCCAATACACTGTGGCAAGGTATGGGTGAGGTCATCCGCCGCATGCACGATATTCAGGTGTATCACCATGACTTGAATATCCATAACATTCTCATTGATGACGAAGACGCCCTCTGGCTAATTGACTTCGATAAGTGCGGTCAGAAAAGTGGTCATCAGTGGAAACCTGGCAACCTGGAGCGTCTGCAGCGCTCATTGCTAAAAGAACAGGCAAAATCAGCCTCAACGTATTACTTTAACGACGACAACTGGCAGGCGCTTTTGAACGGCTATCAGCAGCCAATTGCAAGTTCGCCCAATTCCCGCTAGTGTCGGCTCTCTACCCTACATATTCATTTGGTAATCACTATGCAAACACGAGCTATTTATCCCGGAACCTTTGACCCGATCACCAATGGCCACGCCGACTTAATTGAGCGTGCTGCCCGTATGTTTGATGAAGTGATTGTGGCCATTGCGGCCAACCCCAGTAAACAGCCCTTGTTTACGCTGGACGAGCGCGTACGGTTAATTACCACCGTCACCCAGGATCTGGACAATGTTACCGTGGTAGGCTTTACCGGCCTGCTGGCAGAATTCGCTCGCCAGCAGCAAGCGACTATTTTGATCAGGGGGTTGCGGGCAGTTGCGGATTTTGAATACGAGTTTCAGTTGGCCAACATGAACCGCAGACTTAACCCCGATTTGGAAAGTGTGTTTTTAACGCCGTCGGAAGAAAACTCGTTTATTTCTTCAACTCTGGTGAAGGAAGTGGCGTTACACCATGGCGATGTCGGGCAGTTTTGCGATCCGGTAGTAAAAGACGCGTTAGAGCAAAAGCTCCACAAACGTTAGATCAGCACTATCCGAGCGCTCAGGACTGGCAGGTTGGGCAGTAAAAGGTATTTCGTTGCCCAATCACCACACTTTTAATGGGTGTCTCACAAGTTAAGCAAGGCTCACCGGTGCGACCATATACATTTAATGACTGGGCAAAGTACCCGGGGTTGCCATCGCTTTGAGTGAAGTCTTTGAGCGTGGTGCCGCCTTGGCGGATGGCCTTCGCCAACACCTGCTTAATGGCTTCCGTAAGCACTTCATAGCGCTTAGCGCTCACTCTTCCGGCCTTGCGACGCGGATCGATGCCAGACATGAATAGCGCTTCGTTGGCGTAGATATTCCCTACCCCCACCACCACGGCGTTGTCCATAATGAAATTCTTCACTGCCACCTGCTTGCCTTTTGACAGCGTGATCAAGCGCTGGGCATCGAAGTCTTCGGTGAGGGGCTCTGGCCCCAGATTCGCCAGTAGTTTAATTGGCGCGTCACCGGGCTGCTGATACAGACAGGCGCCAAATCGACGAGGATCGTTGAGGCGCAAGCAAATACCGTTAGCCAGAACAATATCGATGTGATCGTGCTTCACCGGCGGCGTGGTTGCTGGTAGTACGCGTAGTTTGCCCGACATGCCCAAATGAAGCACGATGACGGCCTGATTACTCAACTGAATGAGCAGGTATTTTGCACGGCGATTAACCGCCAGGATTTCACTGCCCGAGGCTTGTTGAATAGTCTCTGGCACCGGCCAGCGCAATCGGGCGTCACGTACAATAACCCGACTAATGGTTTGCCCTTCCAGGTGCGGTGCGATGCCCAGGCGGGAGACTTCGACTTCTGGTAACTCAGGCACTACATTTCCTCCGAATCACCTAACCAGGGTAGCAACTCTTCGATAGTAACCTGATTGAGCATGTACCAATCGCTGTCAAACTGGATCCACACTTTGTTGGCAGCGGGCACAATAGCGTACACCCGGCCCTGTGTTGCACCAGCCAGCCATACAACCGTAATAAGGGGTTCGGTTTGCAAAACGCTTCTGGGCGGCTTTGCCATGTCCATGGTGGCCTGTCGCCACACGTCGATATGTTGCTCGGGGGTACTGGCCAGGGTTTGTCTTACCCCGCTCCAACGCCATTGCTGGCCCACCCGCTCAAGTTTATGGCTGCCTTGTTCAATTTTCAGAACATAGCCGTCTTGTGGCAGTAGTGGAATTGAGGCCGGCGCAGTCGCCGACGGCAGAAAGCTGTTAATATTAAACAAAAAAATCATGCCCAACATGGCAAAAATTACCACGTTATTAAATGCTCGCTTCGACATTCTGGCCATGTTCGCTACCTACCGCATTGAATTCTGTTCACGCAAAAAACCCGGCACAAGCCGGGTTTTCGTGGAGACAAAAGCAAGTTTTGTTACTTGATTTTGGCTTCTTTGAACATAACGTGCTTACGAACAACTGGATCATACTTTTTGATTTCCATTTTGCCCGGCATGTTACGCTTGTTTTTGTCAGTGGTGTAGAAGAAACCAG
>NZ_CFIDRX010000007.1:11482-58090 GCF_984433645.1 Marisediminitalea sp. | reverse complement strand
CTACAGAGCTATCTGCGCTCGCAGCCAAACTGGACAAGGCCGAACTGGCGCGTCAGCTTACTCAGCAATACCGTGCTCAATTGCAAAGCATTCAAAGCCTGTATGCGCATAGTCAGCCGGTGTCGGTATTCTATTACATGTGGCAACAACCACTTATGACTATAGGTGCCGATGCATGGGCTAATCAGGCCTTGTCGCTGTGTCGGGCTGAGCATATATTTAACGACTCCCCTATTGATTATCCTCAGGTTACCGTTCGCCAGGTTGTTGCGCGCCAGCCTGAATTGTTAGTGGCCGCCAGTGACCAGTCTGAAGAAGCGTTGACGGCGTTCTGGCAAAGCCATGGAGCACTCATTCAGGCACCGCTGATCCGCGCCAATGCCAACGCATTACACCGTTTTTCGCTTCGCATTGTGCCTGCGATCGGCGAGCTGTGTGAACGTATTGATTCCGTACGTGAGAAAACCATAAATTAGCAGCGATAATTGCAACGGAGGGGTTATGAGATTAATACAACGATTCGCAACTGGTCTGTGTTTGAGCCTGTTTGTCTGGCACGCTATCGCCGACGATACCCCTGCTTATATTACGCCAGTCAGCGTGGCGGAACTGGTTGAGCAAGGCTTTGACGGCGTAATTCTGGATGTGCGCACCCCTGAAGAATTCGCCCAAGCCCATATCCCGAATGCCCTGAATGTCCCTCATCCACTGCTGACTAACCACCTTGCCACACTGGGTAAAACGGACACACCTCTGCTGATATATTGCCGCTCGGGCCGTCGCGCCAGGATCGCAATGGATCAGTTGCACGACCTTGGGTTCCGTAAACTGTATCACTTGTCGGGTGACATGCAGGCCTGGCAAGCTTATTCAAAACCGTAAATTAAGCAGCGGTAGGGCTGCACCGCCGTAGACAGCGAGCGTAATTCGCGGCATCATTACAGCTCATATTTAACCCCAGCTTTAACTCGATCCTATGACCATTGATATTGCAACGCCGGCTATGCTGTTTCCGGCGATTTCGTTGTTGTTACTGGCTTACACGAACCGGTTTTTAACACTGGCTTCCCTGATACGCCATTTTGACAACGACAACAGCAACGAAAATACCCAGGCGCAAATACTGAACTTGCGCAAACGCATCCACTACATTAAACGCATGCAGGAAGCCGGCGTATTCAGCTTCTTCCTGTGCGTACTGTCGATGCTGGCTATTTATTTGTCGTATCAGCTAGTGGGCAACTGGCTGTTCGCTGCTAGCCTGGTGTGTTTGCTATATAGCTTGTGGCAGTCTGTGCGCGAAATCCGCATATCTCTTGACGCGCTGGACGTGCATTTACAGGGGTTGGACCTTGGCAAAAAATCCTGAGTCAGTGACCTACGGGCCGCTCTTGCCCGAGCACTTCGACGCCATTATTGCGCTGGGTAACCGAGTACAAGGCGACGGGTACCTGAATGAAGAAAACCTACGCACGTATTATGAGCTGGGTTTACTCAACGGGGTCAACAGTGGTCATGTAGCCTGGTTCAACAATGAAATAGTGGGCTTTCGCTTAACCTTCGCCCCGGGGAAATGGGCTATTGATAAGTGGTGTTCACCCGCATTGTGGGGTGTTGAGCCCGCCAATGTATGTTACTTCAAGTGCAATACCGTTGATCCTGCTATGCAAGGCTTTGGCATTGGTACAACCTTGTTGAATCTGGCTAAACAAAGCGCGGCGGAACAAGGAGCGAAAGCAGGATTAGCCCACATCTGGCTGGCCAGTCCGGGAAACAGCGCGTTCCGCTACTTCAGTAAAAATGGCGGCGAGTTAATCAAAGAGCATCCGAATAAATGGCGCGAGGCGGCATTATATGAAGGTTACGACTGCCCGGTATGCCCCGATACCTGCGAGTGTGTCGCCGCTGAAATGCTGCTGAAATTCTAGCGCTTTTTGTTCTACGTTCCACATACAAAAAAGCGTGTTACCGGCACACCGATAACACGCTTTTCTACAAGATTAAGAGACTTACTGTACCGTTACGCGGGCAAACTTACGCTTACCTACCTGATACACACGCTCTGAAGGTTCAGTGATCGTCAAGCGAGTGTCTTCCACTTTGTCGCCGTCGATTTTCACCGCACCTTGCTTGATCATGCGCATAGCATCAGACGTTGAGCCCACTAAGCCGGCTTCCTTCAGCAAATTACCGATCGCAATTTCGCCGTCAACCAGACTCACTGTGACTTCTGGCATATCGTTAGGAATGGCGTTTTTCTGGAAACGCTGAATAAAGTCCTGATGTGCGCCTTCGGCCGCTTCATCTGAATGGAAACGTGCAATGATTTCTTTCGCGAGCGTGATCTTAATATCACGCGGATTGGCGCCATCCGCCATTTGCTGTTTCAACGCTGCTATCTCTTCCAACGGCTTAAAGCTCAGCAGATCATAGTAACGCCACATCAGTTCATCTGAGATAGACATGATCTTGCCGAACATTTCATTAGGTTCATCGGTGATCCCAATGTAGTTATTCAGCGATTTAGACATCTTCTGCACGCCGTCTAAACCTTCCAGCAACGGCATCATCAGTACGGCCTGTTGAGACTGGCCCTGCTCTTTTTGCAGCTCACGGCCCATCAGCAGGTTGAAGCGCTGATCGGTACCACCTAATTCAACGTCGGCTTTCAGTGCTACAGAATCCCAGCCCTGAACTAACGGATACAGGAACTCGTGGATCGCGATAGGCTGTCCGCTGCCGTAGCGCTTTTTAAAGTCGTCACGTTCCAGCATACGCGCGACTGTCTGACTGGCAGCCAGCTTAATCATGCCTGCAGCGCCAAATTCATCGAACCATTCTGAGTTGAAACGGATCTCTGTTTTTTCCGGATCGAGGATTTTAAATACCTGCTCCTGATAGGTCTTGGCATTGGCCAGTACCTGCTCTTTGGTCAGCGGCTTACGCGTAGCATTTTTGCCTGTTGGGTCACCAATCAAGCCGGTAAAGTCGCCAATCAGGAACACAACCTTGTGCCCTAATTGCTGAAAGGTGCGCAATTTATTGATGAGCACGGTGTGACCAAGGTGCAAATCCGGTGCTGTCGGATCAAAGCCCGCTTTAATGGTTAACGGCTTACCGGTTTTCAGTTTGGTAATTAACTCTTCTTCCGGCAGGATCTCATCGGTCCCGCGCTTGATCTCGGCCAGTGCAGCTTGCCAGTCGCTCATTTCATGATTTCCATCTAACTTCATTCTGGGCGGGCATTTTACGCGGGCAAACGGGCTATTAAAACCCTTTATCTCGGATCTCCACCAGATCTTTGCAAAATTCGTCGCATTCCGGCCGGAAAATTGCTAAAGAATTGCGAATAAATTTGCTATTAGCCCCTAGCATATCCCCTTGTAAACCGCTATTCTCAGGCTGTTATGATGAAGAGAATTAACCCAAAACTAATGACTAATCTGTTTAAGCAATTGCCACGGCCTCACCGGCTGGGCCTGATTGCCGCCAGCGCATTCGTTGGTTTACTGATTTTATTACCCTCAGAGCACGTAGAAGCGTCTCGTCACACCGAATCTCTGGTGCTTGAGACTGGTGTGCGTTATCCCCTGTCGATGCATGTCATGTCCCAGCAAATCGAAGAGGACGACATTGACGAAAACATCTGGCAGACCTTTAAGGTTAAGCGCGGTGACACGCTGGCTAAAATATTTAAACGCGCCGGATTAAGTCCACAGGATACCTACGCAGTTAGCCACGCAGGTGAACAAGCGAAAACGCTGGTCACGCTGTTACCCGGGGATCAACTGGATCTGGATGTGCGCGACAATCAGTTTTTCGGTTTGCGCTACGCGCTGTCGGCCACCGATACGCTATTCATTACCCCAGAGGCAGATGGCTCGCTAACATCAACCATTGATACCAAACCGGTTGAAGTACGTTACAACTTTGCCCAGGGCGAAATTAATTCAAGCTTTTGGAACGCCGGCGTTGCCGCAGGTTTAACCGACAACCAAATCATGCACCTGGCGGGTATTTTTGGCTGGGATATCGACTTTGCCATGGAAATTCGCAGCGGCGATACCTTCAATGTGATATTTGAAGAACGTTACATAGACGGTGAATTTGTAGGTTACGGCGACATTGTTGCTGCTGAGTTTGTGAACCAGGGCGAGCAGTTCCAGGCTATTCAACACGAAGATGGCAACTACTACACGCCGGAAGGCCGCAGCATGCGTAAGAGCTTCCTGCGTGCCCCTATTAACTTTAAGTATGTCAGCTCGAACTTCAGTAAGGCCCGTTTCCACCCGGTACAAAAACGCTGGAAAGCGCACCGGGGCACCGACTACGTTGCCGCTGTTGGCACGCCAGTTATGGCAGCCGGTGATGGTAAGGTAATTAAAGCGGCTTACGACAAATACAACGGCCACCACGTGTTTATCCAGCACGGCGAGTCCTATACCACCAAGTATTTGCACTTTAGCAAACGCGCGGTGAAAAAAGGCGACACCGTTAAGCAAGGCCAAACCATTGGTTATCTGGGTAGCACCGGTCTGGCGTCTGGTCCGCACGTTCACTACGAATTCTTAGTCGACGGTGTGCACCGTAATCCGCGAACGGTATCGCTACCCAAAGCGCGCCCTATAGCAGAAAGCGAACGTGATGCCTTTATGCAAATCGCTGCGCTGCGTATGGACCAGTTAAACGCGTCGCGCCGCATCATGCTGGCTATGAAATAACGCCCATGGCGTATGTGATTGGTGCCATGTCGGGAACCAGTATGGATGGCGTTGACGCCGTGCTGGTCGACATTACTGCCGATCACATTCGCCCTGTTGCCGCTTATCAGCAACCCTATCCTGACGCTCTGCTACAACAGCTTCATGAACTTTGCCAAACCGGCAACAACGAACTGAATATCTGCGGCAGTGTCGACCGCGCGGTTGCGCGTGTATTCGCACAGACTGTTAATGGATTACTGGCCGAACAAAACCTCACGCCGTCTGATATTTTGGCGATAGGCTCCCACGGCCAAACCGTTCGTCATTATCCGGTTAAGGTTCCGGGTCTTGCCGATGATGCGCCGGGTTTTACACTACAAACCGGTGATCCCAATACCCTTGCGGTATTAACCGGTATCGACGTGGTGTCTGATTTCAGACGAAAAGATATAGCATTGGGCGGTCAGGGCGCACCGTTAGTGCCCGCTTATCATCACGCGCAGTTCAGTAAACCCGACAGCACCCGAGTCGTGGTAAACATAGGCGGCTTCGCCAATATCACCGTACTACCAGGCGGTAACTCTGGTGGTATTCGCGGCTTTGATACTGGCCCGGGCAACGTACTTATGGATGCCTGGTGCCTACAACACCGTGGCAAAGCCTACGATGAAAATGGTAATTGGGCAGCTAGCGGTACCGTACACAAGCCGCTTCTCAACAGCATGCTGGCCGACCCGTACTTTGCGGTGACAGGCCCCAAAAGCACAGGCCGTGAGTACTTTAACTTACCTTGGTTAACGCAACAGTTAGTCAACTTCCCGGATGTTCCGCCTCAAGACGTGCAAGCGACACTGCTTGCGCTCACCGCACAAACTATTGCCAATGCGTTATTGGATGTGACTGACACTACAGCGTGTTATGTGTGCGGCGGTGGTGCGTTCAATCAGGTACTGATGAACACTCTGCAATCCTTGCTGCCCGGCATTTCCGTAGACAGCACTCAGGCACTGGGTATTCACCCTCAATGGGTGGAAGGTGTTGCGTTTGCCTGGCTGGCCTGGGCACACCTCAATAACGTACCAGGGAACGTACCTGCCGTAACAGGCGCGTCGCGAGAGGCGGTATTGGGTACTTTTACCCCTGCGAGTTAACCCCGCGAATGAAAGAAGGAACTGTGATGCGAAAACTCGATCATGTTGATATTGCCATTCTGGCGTGTCTTTACGAAGACCCGTGTATGACCAATAAAGCCATTGCGGAAGCGGTCAATATGGCACCGTCCTCCTGCCTCGAGCGAATAAAACGCCTACAACACGAACAGGTGATACGCGGAGCACGCAGCTTATTGAATTTCGCGGCGCTGGGTGGACATATTCAGGCTATGGTGGCGGTGCGTTTGTCATCTCACAGCCGCGACACCGTTGCTCAATTTCAGCAACAACTGGTGGCAGAAAAAGAAGTCTTAAGCGTGTTTCACATGGGCGGCGAAAATGACTTTTTACTGCATGTTTGCGTACCGGACGCGCTGCATTTACGCGACTTCATTTTCAACCAAATCACCGAGCGTGATGCTGTAACGCACGTAGAAACTACGCTGATTTACGACCATATCAGCAGTACTTCCCTACCCCATTTTCCCGAATAGTTCATGGGTTTTATAACCCCATAGTTCCAATCAGCTATGACCTATAACCCAATGCTATTTGGAAAATGGCAGGGTCATACCTACATCTTAGTCATCACATGATCGCATCACTTTCCAGTGCGTATTGGCATTGAAATACCCGCGCGTTAATGCGATCACAACAACAAAGGATGACTAATGACAGACAAACACTTATTTAAGCCCATTGAGTGGGCAGGCAACACGCTCAAAAACCGCATGGTACTGGCTCCACTAACCCGAGGTCGCGCAGGCGAGAGTCGTGTGCCAATTAGTATTATGGGTGATTACTACACGCAGCGTGCCTCAGGCGGTCTGCTGATCACTGAAGCAACCGGGATATCTTCGGAAGCCAATGGTTGGGTTGGTGCTCCCGGGATCTACACCGACGAGATGGTGCAGGGCTGGAAAGCCATCAACGAGCGTGTTCATAAAGCTGACGGCAAAATCGTGTTGCAAATGTGGCACACCGGCCGCGCGTCGCACAGCGACTTCCACAACGGTGAACTGCCTCTGTCGGCATCGGCAATTGCCATAAATGACGACGGCGGTATACATACGCCCAATGGCAAAAAGCCATTTGAAGTGCCTCGCGCCATGACAAAAGACGACATTACCCGCACGGTAGCCGACTATAAACAGGCTGCGATTAATGCTAAAGAAGCCGGCTTTGATGGTATTGAAGTGCATGCCGCCAACGGCTATCTGCTGAACCAGTTCCTCGACAGCCGCAGTAATCAGCGCGACGATGAGTACGGTGGCAGCGTAGAAAATCGCTACCGTTTCCTAGGTGAAGTTTTGAACGCTGTTTTAGATGTCTGGCCCGCCGAGAAAATCGGAGTGCGGTTGTCGCCAAACGGCGTGTTTAATGACATGGGTGCCGATGATTTCCGCGAGACCTTTTTGTACGTAGCCAAGCAGCTTAATGCCCTTAAATTGGGCTACCTGCACGTAATGGACGGACTAGCTTTTGGCTTCCATGAGCGCGGTGAACCCATGACGTTGGCAGAATTCCGCGCGGTATTCGACGGTTTGCTGATTGGAAACTGTGGTTACGATCAGGCAACGGCTGAACAGCGTATTGCTGACGGTGATGCAGACATGATCGCGTTTGGTCGTCCTTGGATCACTAACCCGGATTTACCAGAGCGCTTCGCCAACGATTATCCGCTGGCCCCCAGTGATGATATGAGCCGTTGGTATGGCGGCGGCGCTGAGGGATACTCAGATTATCCGGCATATAAATCCGAATAACTAACCACCACTAAAAAAACGAAAAAGGCGCACCAGTTTGCGCCTTTTTCGTGTAAATCAGCTGACTTAACTCAACAACTCAACCAGACTCGGCTGCGAGCCTGCCTGTTGACGGTGCACGGTTTCAACGGTATTGAAGTAGAAGGTATCCAGCTCATCGGCAGACATAAACTGCTCACTGAATCCCGGCACAATCGGGTCGATTGCGTGCTTCAATGCCAGCACAAAATGCGCAATTAGCTGCCTAACGTTATCGCTACCCATGGCAATTCGCATCGTGGTTAACCGAATCCCCGCTTTTTCCTGTTCCTCGCGACTCAACTCAGAATGCGATGTCAGGGCCGGGCATAAAATCAGCGTATTGGTTTGCCCAATGCTGATTTGGTGGCCAAATGCAGGTTCCAGCGCATCAAAGAATCGGGCGAACTCTACGCGATTCAGTGCGGGTATATCCAGCTCCGCTGTGAACAAGGCGCACGGCCAGCCGTGCTGATGCATTTTTTCGCGCAGTCCGGCATTCGGGTGCTCAGGTAACGCATGGCTGTTCACCTTTACGTTGGGGTGCGACGATAAAAAGCGCGTGAATACCTGCGTGTTAATGACTTTGCTTAACATGCGGTGGTTCAGTGTTTTCATGCCAGTTAACACGTCGAAGGCTTTCTCTGAATCGAGGAACGAGCCTTTGATGTAATACACGTCCCAAAACAGGGTTTGCGACCAATCGACGCCCTGGGTTGAATGCCCTTTTGGCTGGAACATGCGGTGTGTTTCACCAATCACCACACCTGCAGTTGTAGTACCGGTGCCGCATATATCTTTGGTGTAGCTATGCATAACATAATCCGGACGACTGGCTTTGTCGGCGTGCTGCAATGGTTTGTGTAATACCGGCGTAGCCAGCGTAGAGTCCAGCATCACCAGCGCATTTTCGGCGTGTGCACGTCGGCAAATTGCAGGCACATCCAACACCAGGCCATGCGGATTACACGGTGATTCAATGTACACGTGCAGCTTCGCGCCCGCAGCCAGTTTATCGGCATATTGCGTTTTCACGCTTTCAAGGTGCGCTTCAAACTCACTTTCAGAATAGCCGTCAAACCAGGCCAATGTGATTGCCATGCGGTTTTCACGGGCGAAGTAGTCATGCAGTAACTGGAACACACCGCCATACACGTTACGCGACACAATCAGTACATCGCCATGCGACAGTACATTCGACAACATCGCATCAATGGCTGCCATACCAGAGTTAAAGTTCCAGGCCAGATATTCCTGTGCATTCGGACCTGCTTCCAAATCCACAATAGCATTCGCCAGCGAAATATTCGTTGGGTTCATCAGGCGGCTGTAGATTTGATGCGTCGCTTCTTTGCCTTCAAATGCCTCTTCAACCCACTCTGTACAGGCGTAAACATAGGTTGCGGTTTTCACTACTGCCGGCGTCGCCGAGAATAATGCAGGCACATTGTCGAACAGTGGATAATGTTGCTGTGAGTCCTGGTTCAGACTCTGCCAGGTTTGGCGAAACGGGTTTTGCAAGGTATCCAGGACTTTGGCAATTTGGAATGACAAAAACTTTTTAGCGTTGAAGTACGCCAGCTTGTCGGCTTTATCCAGGCCATCAAGCGTTTCCCGGGTCACCTGCCACAGCTGCTGCACACTGTCGTGAGCGGCATATAAATGTGTTGCCGTGTCAGCCAGCGCTTTACCATAAGCACTATCAGGCTTAATACCAAAGTGCGCTAATTGTTCATTAACCAGCTCTGGAACAGATTGGGCTTCGGTGGTGTGTCGTCTTGGCGATAGGGTTCTACTGGCCGCCGACAACGCCGGCGCAGAATGTGATTGTGTCATTTGAATACCTGTTCGTTATATTTAGCATTAACTGAATATAATTCGAAACAAATACAAAATTAAAGAATTAAATTCATATAATTTTAACAAACAGGCAACAAATGTTTACTTATCGGCGAATAACGTTCGACTAAATCCGCGGATCGGTGGCTTTAATGATGCTGTCGTCCTGATACGTCTTCCACAATGCCTGTAGTGCCGGATAAGCAGCGAAATCCCATAATTCACGGAAACTCACCCAGTCGATTAAACAGAACAAACAAATTGTCGGGTAATCCCATTGGCTGAAATCGCCTTGTTCTGCGTGAGTATTCAGTGTGGTTAATGCCGTTTCAATGCGCTCCAGTTGAAGTCTGAAAAACAACAACTCGCGGTCCTGTTCTACGCCAGAACGCTTGAGCATCATCAGTTGTACAAACGAGTCATTTGCGGCATCGATGAGCGTTAACAAGTTTTCCTGTTCCCAGGTCAATGGCGCTGCGTTCGACTTTGTTTGCAAATAGCGGAATATCACCCGCGAATCGAAAACCATTTGCTCGCCATCTTCCAGCGCCGGTACTTTTAACGCGGGGTTCTTTTCTTTCAATAGCGCGCGTCCCGGGCCGGCGAAAATATCCATATTCACAAACTCGTAGTCTGTGTCGTTGAGCCATAAGCGAATGCGACGCACATAAGGTGATGTCGTAGAGCCGTACAATTTCATAATCTGATCCCGTTAGAAGAAAACGAGCACTCAGACTAATACGAACAAACGAAGATTGGCAATGCAGAGGGAGGTGCGGGGCGACAAGTCCCCGCAAAAATGTGCTTAAACGCTGAAGCTGGCGCCACAGCCACAGGTTGTGGTGGCATTCGGGTTCTGAACCAGGAACCGAGAGCCTTCCAGACCATCAACATAATCAACTACGCCGCCAACAAGGTACTGCAGACTCATAGGGTCGACAACCAGGGTCACGTCGTTTTTGTCGATGGTGGTGTCACCGTCATTTACTTTTTCATCGAACGTGAAGCCGTACTGAAAACCGGAGCAGCCACCACCCGTAACATAAACGCGTAGTTTCAGATTCGGATTTTCTTCTTCTTCCACCAGCTCTCTGACTTTGCTGGCTGCTGCGTCCGAGAACTCAATCGGAAGTGCCATTTCAACGGACATAAATACCTCAAATAAAAAACCGGTACGCCGGTAATAACATGGGCCTATTATCTAATACCTGAGTAATTACATCAACTATTGTCCAAAAGTAATATCGGTTTCCACATACCGGCACTTCAGCAATATCTGGGGGTAACTCCCTATAGGTAAATCAAGCCTATTTGCGCAGTCTGTTTGTGAGGGCAAAACTGATCAGACCTCTATGAAGGAACGTTCACGATGCGATGACATTGGTATAGACGAACTCTGCCTCTGTATTCATCGCATCCTGCCCTCCAGCTTCGACTAACAATAAAATAAAAGGTATTGCCATGTTGACTTGGAATTTAAGTAAAATCGCAGCTTGCTGTGCGTTAGCCACCTCATTTTCTGCTATGAGTGCAGGCCTTGACACAATCACTTCCGATAACCTGTCAGCAGTGAACCTGCCCTTCACCGCGAATGACACACAACAACGATATATTGTCAGGCTTAACCCTGCCGTAGATGCTTCGAACCTGTCTGCTGTTGCAACACAGCTATCTGCTTTAAGCCACGGTAAAGTTGAAAAGATCCTCGTCTCACATCAACTGATTGTCATGACACTGGATAAACAGGGACTCAACACTCTGCTAGCTAACCCGCTGGTGTTGGATATTGAACGCGATGTTAAACGCTATCTAAAAGCCCAGTCTGCTCCATATGGCATTGCAATGACACAGTCTGACCAAGTGCACCAGGCGGATACACAAGCCCGAAAGGTTTGTGTTATCGATTCTGGCTACGACGTCAATCATCCGGATCTGCCCGACGAGAATCAAGGGTTGTCGGGCGAAGCCAACAACTTCGCAGTGGGCAGTTGGTCTCGTGACGGCAACGGCCATGGTACCCATGTTGCAGGCACTATCGCCGCGTTAGACAACAATCAGGGTGTTATTGGCGTATATCCGGGTGTCAGCCTGCATATTGTTAAAATCTTCAACGATCTGGGCCAATGGACCTTTGCTTCAGATTTGATTGACGGCATAGACCAGTGCCAACAGGCTGGTGCCAATGTGGTAAATATGAGTTTAGGGGGTAGCGGTTCGTCTCAAGCAGAGGCTAATGCAATGTCATCGTTTGTTGAAGAGGGCATGATTCTGGTTGCAGCTGCCGGTAACGATGGCAACGCAACAAAGTCCTACCCGGCCTCTTACGACGCTGTTGTGTCTGTCGGTGCGCTGGACCAGACCGAAACCATCGCAGACTACTCTCAATTCAACGAGCAGGTTGAGTTATCAGCACCCGGCTCATCCGTTATCTCTACCTATCCCAACGGCCGGTATGCATCATTAAGCGGGACATCGATGGCCTCACCCCACGTTGCTGGTGCAATGGCGTTGGTGTGGAGCTTTTACCCGCACTGCTCTGCTGGTGAGATCAGAGACGTTTTGGCAAATACAGCCAAAGATCTCGGCGCACCGGGCAAAGACAATTACTACGGTCACGGCTTGATTCAGGTAAACAGCGCAATGCAATATCTGGCGCAGGAAGGCTGCACAATGCCTCCCGCAGAAACGCCGCCCGAAGAACCAGAAGCACCAGTAACGCCAGAACAACCGACGCCATCAGGCACCGAAACATTCACGGATTTAAGCGGCAACAGAGGCAGTTGGCAATATTTTGATGTTGCTATTCCAGACGGTGTAGCCAGCTTAACGGTGACCTTATCCGGCGGTTCAGGCGACGCCGATCTGTATCTGAATTTCGGCAGCCAGCCAGATACCAATCGATGGGAATGCCGGCCTTATCGATACGGAAATAATGAAGTCTGTTCTATACAGCAGCCTGACACCGGAGATTGGTTTATCGGTGTCAGAGGCTATTCAGCATATAGTAATGTTAGTCTGACGTATCAATACGAGTAACTCACTTCAACCGGACAAACTGATAAAGCTTGTCCGGTTGTTTTATTAAAGCGTGGAGTCGATTGTGACTTCACCAGTATTCGAGTCATAGAAAATGGAGAAATTAGGCTCGGCTACCAGCAGATAGGTACAGGTATTAGCACTGTATGTAGCCTGATAGTCCTGTGAAGTATCTGACGCCACGGTTGGTGAACCATCCCCAAGCACGGCTCCCCATACAGAGATACAGTCAGAATCATTGTCTAATGTTGGATTGGCTTCAAACGGAAGATAGCTTTGGGCTGGCCAGCCATTGGCATTCATGTCCATGAGGTTATTGCCGTTGCCGTAGAGATCAAGGTTGTCTACTGGGCCGGAGTTGCCGGTCGATGCCCACTTCAAATGTGCTAACTTAATGGCCGAAGCAAACGCTGCGCCGGTACCCTGTACGGTCGATGCCTGCGCGTCATCCTGAAAATCGATAAACCTGGGGGCAGCAGTCACAGAAAGTATGCCCAGGATCACAATAACAATAATCAATTCAATCAGGGTAAATCCAGCTTGCGAAGAACTACGAGGCATAACACTACTCAAATGAAAATGGATAACTATTCACCGAGTATGTTCGAAAATAACGGAAAATAGAACCTTTTTTTAGTAACTTACACTTATTATGTATTCCTGAACGTAACAGAGTGAATACGTATGCATATTTAACCTATAGGCAATAGCCGCTATGCTCAGGCCACTAGAGTTAAATGGCGTACATATCAATGAATACATCCCTCCAGCGTCGTGCAGTGAAAGCGACTGCGCTTGCGTTAATTGCTCCTTTGCTGTTGTCGTGCCAGCAACCGTCCGATAAGGTGGTCATCAAGCCGGCCCCGGAGCAAGAGATGAGCGTCAGCCACCCCAACGGAAAACCCATCGTATACCAAATGTTTACGCGGTTATTTGGCAATAAAAATACCACCAATAAACCCTGGGGAACACTGGAGGAAAATGGCGTTGGTAAGTTTAGTGATATTAATGACAATGCGCTGTCCGCTTTGAAATCCATGGGGGTTACCCATGTGTGGTATACCGGTATCGTTCACCACGCCTCAGTTACCGACTATTCTGCATACGGCATTCCCGTTGATGATCCCGACGTGGTTAAAGGCCGTGCCGGTTCGCCCTACGCGGTGCGTGATTATTACAATGTTAATCCCGATCTGGCAGACGATCCCGCCCAGCGGCTGGCAGAATTTGAAGCGTTAGTAGAGCGCACTCATGCAAAAGGAATGCGCGTCATCATAGATATTGTACCGAATCATGTTGCACGTCGTTATGCCTCACTGACCTTCCCGGAAACCAGTTTTGGTTTAGATGACAATACCGACGTTGCATATCAAAAAGACAATAATTTCTATTATGTACCGGGGCAGGCGTTTGAAGTACCTGATATACCTGAAAACCTGACACCACTTGGTGGAGAGCCTCATGCGCTGGCCGACGGCAAGTTCGACGAAAACCCAGCCAAATGGACAGGAAATGGCGCGCGAGCGGCGAAGCCTGACGTCAACGACTGGTATGAAACCGTTAAGATAAACTATGGCGTGCGTCCCGATGGTACCTTTGACTTTCCGGCTTTGCCAGACGCGCTGCGAGGCAAAGCCGCCAGCCAGCATGTTGCGTTTTGGCAAGACAAAGACGTGCCTGACTCCTGGGTAAAATTCAAAGATATCACCCAGTACTGGCTAGATAAGGGTGTAGACGGATTTCGCTACGATATGGCTGAAATGGTACCCGTGGCATTTTGGTCTTACCTGAACAGCCACATTAAAGTTCGTCGTCCTGATGCGTTTTTACTGGCTGAGGTATACCAGCCGCATCTCTATCGCGATTACCTGCAGTTGGGGCTGATGGACTCGCTGTACGACAAAGTGGATTTTTACGACACGCTAAAACGCATTATGCAGGGCACTGGCGCCACCAATGAACTGGTTACTATCCAACAACAATACCAGGATATTGCGCCGCAGCTACTCCACTTTCTGGAAAACCACGACGAACAACGCATAGCCAGCCCCGGCTTTGCGGGTGATGCCGAAAAAGGCAAACCGGCGTTGGTCGTTTCCGCGCTAATGAGCGCTTCCCCTATGATGCTCTACTTCGGGCAGGAAGTAGGAGAAGATGGCAGCGAAGACATGGGATTTGGCGACCCTACCCGCACCACCATTTTCGACTATGCCGGTGTACCAGCGCATCAACGCTGGATGAACAATGGCAAGTTTGACGGCGGGCAGCTTACCGACGCAGAGAAAGCATTGAGACATTATTACGAGACCGTAATGCACATTGCGGCAACACATCCTGCTGCAACGGGCGACTATGTCAGCCTGCATCAATCAAGCCTGAGCGGTGAAAGTGACTACAGCGAAAAACAACTGGCTTTTGCCCGCTGGCAAGGCGATGACAAGCTCATCGTTGTGAGTAACTTTGATGCAGAGAATACGGTCAGCCTCAATATCGTTTTACCACCACCGTTGCAGCAAAGCTGGGCGGTTAATTCACCACTGGAACTGACTGACCTGCTAACAGGTCGCACACTGACATCAATCTATACAGACCAGCAAGCCTCAGTCGCATTGTCGTTACCGCCACTGGGATCTGCCGTACTTTCTGTGACAAAACAGACAAGCAAGTGATCAGTTAAGGCTCAACAATATACCGGGGTTCACAACCCCGGTTTAAATCACATTGAATGTGTCGTACCAACCAGCATCAGAAGCCCACCTGCAACCATAAACAGGTTCTCGCTGAGCGAAACGAAGCCCAGGGGTACGTTGCTGTCACCACCGACACAGGCGCATTTCAGTTCTCGTTTATCGACATAAACGGCTTTAAATACCGACGCCGCACCAATACTACCGATAAAGACAGAGACAGGCGCAACCAACCAGGGAGAAATACCGCTTAACATACCCAAACCGGCATACAGCTCCAGGAAGGGATAAGCATACCCGTATCGAAGATTGCGCATGGCCAGTAAATCGTAGGTGATAAAACTGTTTGTAAAGGTATACAGGTTTTGTAGCTTCTGTACCGCCAACAATGTCATGGCAAATCCAATAAACAACATCAATGTAGCGAGCACCGAGAAACCGGCTGTTAATGATTGCTGATAGATCAGGGCAAGCAACAACGACACACTGAAAATCGCAATGACGGGCTGATAACTTGTGCCTTGCGGCCCTGCCGGCTTCTTGCCGAAATAGGCGCGAAGGTCGTCGTACCCGCCTACCCTCTCACCTTCAATGAACGTTTGCGGTGTGGTGCTCACATCATGTTTGCTTTTAAATGCATCGGTTTCCTCACGACTGGTGAGCCATTTGTCTTCAACCTCATACCCCTGGCGCTCCAGTAAATCCTTAGAGCGTAATCCAAATGGACAGATATGCTGTTCAGTGACCATTCGATATAACCTTGCTTTTTTCACAGCGCCTCCTTAAACCGTGCCGGTAAAATATTCAGACTTGTGGTAATTCATACCGGGCAGCACAGGCAAATCCCCGCACTTAGCCGGCTATGAACAAGGTTTCGCAAAAAGCGATCCAACCTGGAATCAGACGCCCACTAAGCTGGTTAATACTGCGGTTACTAACAGCAACGCAGCGGCAACTATGATTTCGATATTGAGCGAGGCAACAAACTGTTGGGTGTTGCGGGAAGATTGCATACTGGGTACCAATGATAATTTGTGACGCGCGGCCAGTAACAGAATAACGCAAAACGTCAGAATCTTTGCCATGAGTAACCAACCGTAACCGGTAAAAAGCAAGTTGTGCAATGAGCCTACTATGAAGTAAGCGAGGATGGCACCTACGAAAACCAGTACTGAAACCAGTACGCTGGCCTGCTCTCCAAAGCGAACTAACCAGGGCAGCAAGACCTCTACGGAATCGGTACGGCAGGCCTTACGCATTGGGAGCAGGGCCCCAAACCACCATACGGCAATCAACACGTGTGTGGTAAGTAATGCGCCGAAAATAGGCGACATATCGGCGGTGTGTCCGGTAAACAAAAATGCCCCTACCAGGGCCGCGGTAGCTGCTACATGTAACAGAACTTCAGCCGATTTTGCGACCGATAGTTGCTTTGGAATACACAAGGCCAATAAGGCCAGTACAAACCCCGCTGCGCGCCAGCAAGTGGCATCACCCGCGCCGGTTGACCAGACGATTTGAATCATGAAGGAGGACAACGCCCCTTGCAGACCGTCGTCTGCAAGCATACCTACCTGGGAAAAGAAGTGAACCGCCACTGCAACGAGGCCAGCGAAAGCCGCATAGCCCAGTCCCCTTCGGGTCAAGACGATACGCTGCGTGAAAGTGCCTCCAACCGCATGCTGCCAGTAAAAACTGCCCAGCACTACGATCATTGAGACATACACAACCCACTTGCTTAATACCAGCGTAGCGGGCCAGAACAGCGTATCAACAATCACTATCAATGCACCATGAAGCTGTATTCTTTTTGAACCTTGTGACCGTCTTTACCTACGATTGTCCAGTTTACAACGTAAGTATCGGGTTTCAGCGTCGGCAGCGTCCAGTTAAACTCACTGGTGGCTTTGGTCACCGGTTTGAAACCAAAAGGCACCTTTTTTCCTTTGCTGTCGGTCACCGTTACATTCAACATGATCACTTCTGCAGAGTAGGTTAACGACAGCGCCTCAGGAGCTTTCATTAACATGGCATTATCTGCCGGCACTGACGCCGTCAAATGGGTGTGTGCTGCAGCAGTCATGCTCCACATTAATAGTAATACGCTTAACAATCTCATGAATAACCTCTTCGTGTTAGAAAACCACATAAACAAATTTCTTAACCCTTAGTCTAATAATACAGCCTGACGAATTACTCTGGAAATCATCACGCGCACGCAACAAAGTGTCGTTTGTAAAGATAATGCAGCAGGCTGTGCTTTTTATACAGACGTCACCAGAAAAAGCCCGTAACAATTTACTGATGAATTTTCCCTGCGTTGTATTTATTCGGTGATATAGTGATGAAAGAACGTTAAGGATCGACACATGCAAGCCTCAGAATTCTCCAACAATGTTATCCCTGTCTCAGAACTCCCCAGTTTAACGACAGTGACCTCAGAGCCCATTTCACCCGCCTACCGCCGTCTGAACTTGTGGCTGACGAGTGGCATATTTGGCGGCGTTGCAGCGATTCAGGCGCTGGTGTTAATTCAACCCTGGTTTGCGTTGCTGCCACCTGCCCCTTTTATTGTGTCGCTCTGTATAGGCGGCGTGTTGTTCATTGGTAGCTGGCTGTTTCTGTATCATTTTTTTGCCGACCCTTTGATTCGTTATTCAATACGGGAACAGGATCTCGTATTGTTCAAGGGCCTGTTGTTTAAAGACGTTATTTGTCAGCCGATATTGCGTATCCAGCATATCGACATTCAGCGAGGCCCGTTTGAGCGTATGGCCGGCCTGGCCACGCTGAAAGTGTATTCTGCTGGTGGTAGTCTGCACACCCTGGCCATTCCGGGACTCCCCGCAGACACAGCTGAGACCATCCGCCAGTTTGTACTGAATCACTCAGACTTAACTCAGGACGAAGCATGAGTGAGTCAGTGAGCGCCTCTGCCAGCATGACCGAGGGATGGCAACGCGCGTCCAAATGGTCTGTTCTGCATTTTCTGTTTGAGCAATTAAAGCACTCCGTGAATCTGGCATTTTATGCTGTACCCGCATTACTGTTGGGGGCACATAACAATATCCCGGAAGAATTAATGCCGCTTTTAATGCTGGGACTGGGCGTCACATTTGTGGTATCGGGCGTGCTGAAATATTGGTTTTTCCAATTCACCGTATCGAAAACGGGGATAGCCATTCGCTCCGGAGTGTTTGATAGGACCTACACTGACCTGCCCTTTGAGCGAATTCAAAACGTAAAATTCGACCAGCCCTTTTATTTTCGCTTCAATGACATGCTGGTTGTCACTCTGGATACCGCTGGTTCAGCAAAACAGGAAGCACGATTTGCCGGTGTAACGAGAGACTATGCCGAAGCAGTCAAGCACACCATTTTGCAAGCCCGCAAGGTTCTGCAAACTCAGGCGCAGGACGCGTCAGACACACAAGCAGGAATGCCAGAATCGGACATTGCGGACCGCGTAATCAATCGCCGCAGTATAAAAGACCTGGTGCTGCACGGCATTACCAACAACCGGATATGGATCCTGCTGGGGGCGGCAGCGCCTTTCTATGAACAAGGGACTAACTGGGTCATTGAACAAATGACCGCCCTGCGTCCTCACATAGAACAATGGTTTGGTAGTGAAGCCGTCACGTTTTGGTATGTGGGCGTGATGACGGCAATGGTGGCCTTTGGCCTGTTGGTTATTATGGCGCTGCTATCGGTAGGTGGCAGTATTTTGATGTATTACGGTTATACCTTGTCGAAACGGGAAGACAAATACATACGCCGAAGCGGTCTGATCAATCGCCAGGAAGTCAGCATGAAACACTCCCGAATTCAGGTGTTCCGCATGCAACAGGATTGGTTAGACAGGTTGTTAAAACGCGTAAACCTGTATTTTGAACAAAACGTGACAGGCACGCAGTATCAACCGGAAGCGAAAGCAACTAACAAACTGCTGGTGCCTTCCGTAACCGTTGCAGAGGCAGAATCCCTGGCAGACGACGTATTTGCTCAGCAACACGCCCGGCATATTCAGTATACGGGGGCGCATGTGCGTTACTTCTGGCGCCTGATGTTTATTGTTGTGTTGCCGCTCACACTGGGTGTTGGTTCGCTGACCATCGGTATTCTCGGGGCTTACGGTGTGCTGCTTACACTCGCGTTTGTTGGCTGCGCCAGCGTGGTCGCCAGAGCCTGCTGGAAACGATGGGGATTAGCCCATGACGACAACTATATCTATTTGCGTAAAGGTGCGTTTGGCGTGGATTACTGGTGTTTTCCGCGGAGTAAACTGCAGCAAGTGGCACTGCGAACCAACATATTTATGAAAAAACGCCGTCTGGTCAGCCTGGATTTAATTCTGGCAAGCGGCAAACTGACTATGCCTTACTTAGCTGAGGAGGTCGCTTACGCCCTTGCTGACCAATCTCTGGCGGAAATCGAGCGAGACAAACCTGGCTGGATGTAATGGCTAAGGTACCTCCCGGTAAGCAGTCACGGTAAGCCCCCACATACTGCGGTGCCCGGCCACTTCGATCTTTCCGCTTGGTGCCATTGAATCGTAATCACGCTTAGTGATGCAGATTGTCGATGATGTTAACCCCTCTGCAGCGTCGAGGTCTGCACGATAATGGCAGCCTTTTCTACGTGTTTTCAGCTTATAGCTGGTTGTGTACTCATAACGGTTGTAGATTGCAAACTCATGCCCGGCCGCAGGAATAACATAGTTGATAAAAGGGAACAGGAACATGGCAAATAATAATGGCACAAACGCCAGTGTGAACTTCCAGCTACGACTACGCCGCTTCAAATTCCGGCTAAAAAAATTGTCTTTTGAGACAAAAGCGTAAAAAGCGCCCGACAGGGCAATGGTATAAACCAATACCTGAGTAAATACCCACTCTCCCCACCAGGCAGCAGGAATGTAGCCCTGTCTGAAAATAACCAGCATATCCAGCACTAGCACACCAATTAACAGCCCTTGCCAGAACCAAACCCAGAACTTGTTTTCTTCTGGCACGGGTTCTAACGCTTCGCCATAGTAAGTATCGTCGATGGCCTTTTCTGATTCCGGCTGCTCATCGCGACGTTTGACGAGCCACTCCTGAAGCTCAACAAAACGCTCAGGAAAACGTTCCCGATCAAGTTGGGATAACGCGTCTTCGAGTTCTTCCAGACTGTAGCTCTGGTAATCAGGTCCCTGTTGATTCACGTTGTATCCTAAGGCGTTGCAGTCAGTACGTCCTGCCAGTTGTATTCGCGCTCGTAGTCACCGCGTTTGCGGTTGTACTGGTACACCGAAGTATGAAAGCGCAGCGTCTCTGGCACAAAGCCGTCCGGTAGCTGCAAGTAGAAGGTCACTGCCTGAAAATATTTGAAACCGAAAGCAATGTCGCCTTCTGGCAGAAACGCGTCTTTTGACGACTGTAACACGGTGTGTTTGCCGTTCTGGCTGCCGGTGATTTCCAACTGCAAGGTGCCTTTCACTACGGCATTAACCGCGCGCTGCTGAAGTAATACCATCGAGCCTTTGAAGTAGTTGTTGCCTGCAGACGCTGTGATCTCGAGCCCGTCGATGAAAAAGCCATCCTGACTGGTTTCCGGTGCCATCACATGCTGATAAAACGCTTTGTCCTGCTGCAGAGAAAACACTTTTTCCTGCAGGCTAACCAGTTCGGTTTTTAACTGTTCGGCGTGCATGGTGGTCAGTTCCAGTTCCACACGTAACTGGTTTTGCGAGGTTTTCAGCTGTGCATTTTCGGCCCGAAGCGTGGTCACGGAGTTGTTTGCACTGGCCAGTGCGTCGGTCAAACGAGAACGGTCGACATTCGCCAGCACAAAGCCAAACACCACCATAGCGATCAGGCTCAAACCAAGCAAAATGACCGTGCGGGTATGGCCTAACCGCTTAGGAATATCAGATACATGCATAGCCAGACTTCACCCGGACCTAGTTAACTTCAGAACAATGCCATGCACTTTGCCCGTTTTACCTGCATTATTCAAATATCTTTACCGCAGTAATAGGCCTGTACAACTACTCAATACTTTGAATATTAAGCGCTTGTGGTAGTATTTAACCATTCCCTTGTGCATGCCCGGTATTATGCGACTGCAGTCTCTTCGACACGAATTAGCTCACCCCCGCACTTCAGTACAATTGTGCTTACTGGGGATCATTGCTGGTGTCACATCAGCGCTGCTAATCGTGCTGTTCCGATTAGGCATTGAATGGACACAAACCACCGGGTTAGCGTTACTCAGTCGCTTCGAATTAAGTGACACACTTGCGTGGATCATCCTGCCCATTGCCGCCGCGGTGCTGATCCTTATCATCGCCTTTTTTACCGGCTTTAAACACTACCGCCTGGGTATCCCGTTCGTTATTCACCGGGTAAAGAAGCACTATGGCCATATTCCGTGGCGCACCACAGTAAACCAGTTTTTTGGCGGCATGTTGGCACTCGCCGGGGGCTTTGTGGTCGGTCGCGAAGGGCCTTCGGTGCATTTGGGTGCTGCAGGAAGCAGCTTGTTTGGTCAAACCTTGCGACTACCGCAAAACAGTATCCGTACCCTTGCCGGATGTGGCATCGCCGCGGGTATTTCTGCGTCGTTCAACACGCCTTTAGCCGCGGTTATTTTTGTGATGGAAGTCGTATTACGGGAATACAAGATACACATTTTTGTGCCCGTAATGCTCTCTGCTGCCTGCGGCTCGGTGATCACCCGCATTGTGTTTGGCGAAGGCAATGAACTGGCGTATTTCTCGTTCTCCTCGTTTAGCCAGTGGGTGTATTTGTACCTGATTGTTTTTGGTTGTTTGTTGGGGGTACTAGCTACCTTATTTAACCACACGTTAATGACGGTCATGACCGCATTTCGTCGGGTTTCGATGGTGTGGCGCTTGTTGCTCGCTTCGCTTATCACAGCAATAGGCGGTGCATTATTACCTGAGTCGCTGGGAGCAAATTTTGAGGATGTGAATGCGCTGTTTTCACAAAATCCGGAAGCCTTGCTGGTCCTCACCATTCTGCTAATGAAGTTTGTGCTTGCCACCTGTGCTATTGGCCTGGGTATCCCCGGCGGGATTATCGGCCCGGTTATGGTAATTGGTATGCTGGCAGGGGCGTTTTTGTTAATACCTGTTTCACACTGGTTACCCCGCGAAGACTTCACCAGCAGCTTTGCGCTACTGGGCATTGCGGGCATGCTCACCGCTGTATTGCACGCCCCGCTTGCTGCATTGGTTGCCGTAATGGAGCTGTCCTATCGACCTGAAATTATTTTGCCGGCGATTTTGGTGATCGTCCCGGCCTACGTCACCGCTACGCAGTTCCTTGGCAACCGCTCTATCTTTATTCAGCAACTGGATTTTCAGAAGCTGCCCTATGCCATTACCTCTATTCGCGAGGCACTGGAAAAGACCGGCGTGCAAGCTGCCATGGAAACAGACTTCAAGCTGTTCTACGATGCCCCGGAAGAAGCGTTGCAGAAATTCCTGGCGGACTCGCCTACCCAGTTAGTTATTCAGCAAAGTAAGTTTGAACTGGATCTTAAATACGCCTGGGTCCACTATGATGTTAGCTTAAGCCAGCATGCACACCCCATTAGCTATCAAACCATGACGGGCATGTCGTCACAGGCAACCCTGGCTGAAGTCTACGAGCAGCTTAACAGTGCCCGCTCAGGTGCCGTATATATATACGACGACAACCCTTCGACCATCACAGGTGTGATCACCTGGAACCGGCTGCAGAGCTTTCTGCAGCGCGCTCAGTTTTAATAAAGGTATACACAATGACAATCCTGTGGCTAAAAGGCCTTCACATCTTCTTTATGGTTGCCTGGTTTGCCGGTATTTTTTACCTGCCGCGCTTGTTTGTTTATCACGCGGAAGCTGACAATCAGATCGTGAAAGACACCTTTAAGGTCATGGAACGTCGATTATGGTTATTTGTTACCCCATTCGCCGTATTTACTTTGCTTTTTGGGGTAGCCCTTATCTACACTTATGGATATGCATGGTTTGCTGCATCAACCTGGTTGCATATAAAAATTGTATTAGTTACGCTTATTTACGGATACCATTTTTATTTATGGCACCTGGTAAAACAATTTGCCGCAGATAAAGTAACGCACTCAGCCCGTTTTTTCCGTATTTTGAATGAAGCGCCGGTGTTGGTATTGCTCGCTATCGTGTTACTGGCGGTCGTTAAATTTATCTGATTCTTCATTTTTTGATGTTTTCCCGCCCCTAAATGGATGTCAGGGTGCTTAACAAGGACAATACATGGACGTGAATAACCAGCTACTCAAAGAGCTGTTACACAAAACGGATATCGCTTTTGAAGCCCTGCGTGCCGATCCCGCCTCAGAAGAATTACAAATGGCGTACGACGAAGCTAAGCAAGCGCTGGACAATTATGTAACCAGTGCGAAGGAACACCTTCAGTTCAGGCAGCGGCAGCGTTAAACATACTGCCTGGCTTTTCCCTACTCAGATTTAAACGTTTCGAATTGATTGGGTAAATGTCCGGCTAATTCACCACTGATCGCAACATATTCTTGCAGCATAGCCGGTAAACTGGCCGCTAGCTTGGGCAGCCCGTCGGCTAAAACCTTGCGCTGTGCGTCAGGCGCATTGGCAATGGCTTGCTCTGGTTCGGCCAATGTAGAAAACAACTTCAGACAGCGCGTCAACCGTTCTGCTAACCCAGGTAAATCTGAGCCTTGTTCGCCTCCCTCATGCCACGCACGTTGCCAGACTTTCTCCAGTTGTTGATGTCCGGTCAGTAATCCTTTTAACCATTCACATAATCCGGCTCGCTCAGCGTCATTTTCAGACCAGGTACAATACACTGGCAGCAGCACCTGTTGTTTGCGCATTGCATCAAGTGCATCGCGCAGCACTTTCATTAGCCCATCTGCCATGTCGTCTGCCTGATCTTTGCTAATGCTATGCGAACCAGACTGTTCAATCACCCAGGGCATCCATTCTTCAGGCATGGGAATTTCAGGCGAGGAAGCAACGGCAAAGATCACCCCCTCCGCATAGGGGCGCGATGCGAGCATGTGCTTTAATGCCGGGTGTTCAAAAATACTGATTGCCTGTGGCATGGTCTGTTCCCTTCGCTTGCATCTGTTCACTGGTTAGCAGGCATGGTTTAATAGCTAAAACAGCACAGGAAGATAAGCGTCGCGATATCCGCGATACCTGCCTGTGATGTGTCCAGCTTAAAACAATAATAACGAGTGTAGCATGAGCCAATCCCGAACCAAATCCGGATACATTATTGCCGCGGCCTTTATTGGTCCCGGTACTGTCACCACTGCCAGTCTGGCCGGCGCGCAGTTTGGCTTCCATTTGGTTTGGGCATTAGTGTTCTCTGTGCTTGCGACCATAGTGCTGCAGGATATGGCCGTTCGTTTAGGCTTTGCTACCGGCAAAGGCATGAGCGAGGCCCTGCATCATCAGTTCAGACTGCCCTGGATTAAATATCCCTTAGTGTTGCTGGTCGTTGGGGCTATCGGTGTTGGCAATGCGGCCTATGAATCCGGCAATCTCACTGGCGCGGCGCTGGGCCTGAATAATATTGTTGCGCTGGGCATCGGCCCCTGGGGTGGGGTCATGGGTGGCCTCGCAGCCATTCTGCTGTGGCGCGGTAAATATCAGCTTATTGAAAACGTGCTGGTCGCATTAGTGGCAATCATGGCGCTGGTGTTTGTTGTTACATTTGCAGTGTCCGAACCTGATTGGTCGGGTATGTTAAGCCAAATTACCGATCCGGTAATCAATACTGAGAGTCTGACGACAATTCTGGCACTGATAGGCACAACGATTGTGCCTTATAACCTGTTTTTACACGCCAGTCTGATAGCGCGACAACAGCAGGAACACAGCCAACCAGCCAGTGAGTACCGTCGCCAATCTGGTATCGCTATTGGCCTGGGCGGGTTAATTACGCTGGTGATCATGGCCACCGCCATGCAGACTTTCTTTGGTCAGGCCGATGCACTGAACGCCGGCAACCTGGCGGCGCAACTCGCTCCGCTGTTAGGACCTTACGCGGAAGTCTTCTTTGCAATGGGCATGTTTGCAGCCGGTCTCACCAGCGCAATTACTGCACCACTTGCGGCTGCTTATGCGGTGTGCGGCGCACTGAACAAACCGACGGATCTTACCAGCGTATGGTTTCGCGCAGTCTGGGGAATTGTGTTAGTGGCAGGCGTCGTGGCGACCTTAACCGGCACCAAGCCATTGTATGCGATTTTATTAGCCCAGGCGGCGAACGGTATTTTACTGCCGGTTGTTGCGCTGTTGCTGCTTTATATGATGAATACTCACCCCCAACTTGGCGCGCTTCGCAATCGCTTGACGGCCAATGTGTTGGGAGCTAGCGTGGTTGCTCTGATCGTCGGACTGACGTACCAGAAGCTATTTGCTTAACCGGTCCAGGATCTCCGTTAACATCGCGCGGCTGCAGCCGAAGTTAATGCGGAAGAACTGGGGGGCACCAAAGTCTTTGCCCGGCGACGGACCAACACCTTTGGATTCACACCATTGCTGTACGTCTGCGACACCCAGTCCACTGCCATCGATCCACGCCAGGAAGGTGGCGTCTGCAGATACCACAGACAAACCGTCGATGTCGTTTATACGAGAAACCAGGTAATCACGGTTTTCACGCAAATACGCGATTTGCTCTGCCAGCCACTCATCACCTTCAGTGAAGGCGGCGCGAGTCGCTTCCAACCCCATAATATTTGCCCAGGGCACGATGCCAGCGGCGGCTTGGGTAAACTTACGACGTAACGAGGCATCAGGGATAATCGCAAATGAGGTCCCTAAACCCGCAACGTTAAAGGTTTTACTGGCGGCCATTAAGGTAATACTGCGATCTTGCAATGCGGCAACCCGCCCGGCAGGAATGTGTTTTACCTGCTCATTGAGTATAAGGTCACAGTGAATTTCGTCGGAGCATAACTTGACGTTGTGTTGTTCACAAATGGCCGCAATAGCGTCGACTTCTTGCTGAGTCATCACAGAACCAACGGGATTCATCGGATTGCACAGGATCATCAGCTTGCAGCGCGGATCCGCCGCTTCTTTCGCCAGCGCGTCCAGATCCAGCGTCCAGCGCCCATCTTGCAGCACGGTGGGAATATCAACGCGTTGCGTGTTATTTAACGCGGGCGCAGCTAACAATGGTGGATAGTTTGGCGTTTGCACCAACACTTTGTCGCCGTCTTCACAATATGCTTTTATGGCGACGTTGAAAGCCGGAACAACACCCGGTGTCCACACAATCCAGTCTGACTCAATTGCCCAGTCGTGCTTGTCACGTAACCAGCGCACAATGGCATCGTTGGCGGGCTGATGCTGGGCTGGCAGTGTGTATCCCATCACACCGTGCTCTGTCAGTGCGTGTAACGCGTCCAGAATAGGCGGCGCACAGCGAAACTCTGTGTCTGCTACCCAACAAGGCAAAATGTCTTTGCCTGCATATTTTTGCCATTTAAACGACCACTGATTGCTGCGGTCAGGCGTGTGATCAAACGTACTCACTGCGACTACCTTTTAGTTCGATTGCGACATTACTTTGTCAGTTGTTCGGTTAACAGGCTTATTAGTTTTTCGCGTCTGATTGGCTTCACCAGGTAAGCGACGGCTCCCAGTTGTTTGGCCAGCATTTCGGTCTGACGCGTTGCATAAGCTGTCATAAAAATAAACGGGACGCTGAGCCCCTTCTCGCGACACGCGCGCAGTAAAGACAAGCCATCGTATTCCGGCATCACCATATCACTGATTATCATATCCAGCGATGTGTCGTTTTGATGCATTAAGAATTCTTTTGCGAATGCACTGCGTGCAAAACTGATAACTTGTGCATCCAGCTCCGATTCAATGATGTGAGCGATGAGTTCCAGCGATACTTCATCATCATCAATAACGGCAATGGTAAACGTAGACATAGGATTGAAACCAAACCATCTAAATTAAACGAGTAAGAAGGGCGTTAACACATGACCAGCCTGAAAGCCTTATCTGTGCGTGTCCTACTATTATAAAACGGGATCACCGATTTTGCTCAAACGCCCGATGACCACACCACACAAGCTACTATGTTCCTAATAGTAATAGAAAAAGGCCGGTTGCGATAGCAACCGGCCTTTGCATATATAACTAAATCGAATAATTCGCGGCGAACATCACAAAAACTGAGATGTACCCGACGTAATGACTACTTGCTGCGAGACGCGCGCTTACGGTCGTTTTCAGTAAGTAACTTCTTACGAATACGAATGCTCTCTGGGGTCACTTCTACCAGTTCGTCGTCATCGATGAACTCAAGTGCTTGCTCAAGTGACATCTTGATAGGTGGCACCAGGGTTTGCGCTTCGTCAGTACCAGACGCACGAACGTTAGTTAACTGTTTACCTTTCAGTGCGTTAACCGTCAGGTCGTTATCACGGCTGTGGATACCAATAACCATACCTTCGTAAACTTCAACACCGTGACCAATGAACAAACGTCCACGCTCCTGCAGGTTGAACAGGGCGTTAGTCAGTGCTTTACCCGGCGCGTTGGCAATAAGTACACCATTCTTACGCTTACCAATTGTACCGCCTTTGTGCGGACCATAATGGTCGAATGAGTGATATAGCAAACCTGAACCTGAAGTCAGCGTCATAAATTCGGTCTGGAAACCGATTAAGCCGCGGCTTGGGATCATAAAGTCCATACGAATACGGCCTTTACCATCCGGAGACATATCGGTCATTTCAGCTTTACGCAGACCCAGTTGCTCCATAATTGAACCCTGGTGCTGTTCTTCACAGTCAATTGTCAGGGTTTCAAACGGTTCCATTAACTGGCCGTCTTCTTCCTTCAGGATTACTTCCGGGCGTGATACGGCAATTTCATAGCCTTCACGACGCATGTTTTCAATCAGGATACCCAGGTGTAGTTCACCACGACCTGATACGCGGAATTTATCCGGGTCACTGGTTTCTTCAACGCGCAGTGCAACGTTGTGAACCAGTTCGTCCTGTAAACGCTCAAGGATGTTACGTGAAGTCACGTATTTACCTTCTTTGCCGGCAAACGGTGAGGTGTTTACCTGGAAGGTCATCGTTACCGTTGGTTCATCAACGCTCAGTGGCGGCAATGCTTCAACGGTATTCACGTCACAGATAGTGTCAGAGATTTTCAGTTCACCTAAACCGGTAATCGCGATAATGTCGCCCGCCGTTGCCATTTCGACTTCGTGACGTGCCAGACCCAGGTAACCATATACCAGACCTACTTTACCGTTACGGGTTTTGCCGTCAGCGGTAACAACAGTCACTTGCTGGTTTGGCTTTACACTTCCGCGCTTAACACGACCAACACCGATAACACCAACGTATGAGTTGTAGTCCAGCTGCGAGATTTGCATCTGGAAAGCACCATCGATATCCGCATCCGGTGGAGAAACCTGATCAACGATAGTCTGGAACAACGCGGTCATATCTTCAGCTGGCTCGTCAGCATCCAATGACGCCCAGCCATTCAATGCAGACGCGTAAACAACCTGGAAGTCTAACTGGTCGTCGGTCGCCCCCAGGTTATCGAACAGGTCAAATACCTGATCCATTACCCAGTCAGGACGTGCCCCAGGCTTGTCGATTTTGTTGATAACAACAATCGGCTTCAAACCCTGAGCAAAGGCTTTTTGCGTTACGAAACGCGTCTGTGGCATTGGACCTTCCTGCGCATCAACAAGCAGCAGTACAGAATCAGCCATCGACATTACACGTTCTACTTCCCCGCCGAAATCGGCGTGTCCTGGGGTGTCAACGATATTGATGCGGTAGTCGTTCCAGTTAATGGCCGTGTTTTTGGCCAGGATGGTAATACCACGCTCTTTCTCGATATCGTTAGAGTCCATGACGCGTTCTTGCGCTTCGCCTCGGGTTTCGAGGGTGCCCGACTGCTGTAGCAGTTTGTCTACCAGGGTAGTCTTACCGTGGTCAACGTGCGCGATAATCGCGATATTTCTTAGCTTATTGATGTCAGTTACATTCATTGAAAATCAACCTGCAGGGTGTGCAGCCCGCCAAACATATGGCCTTGCAGCACACACCGGCTATTACACACTGTAAATAATAAAAATGAGCGCGGATTGTACAGAAAAACCGTGTGCTTTGCGCATGTTTTTTTCAGTTTCAAATAAAATTCATCTATTGCTAATTCTCACGCCGGGTGAAAGAATGAGGAGCGTGGTCACATTGATGTGTATGCCGGCCACCAATTGCACCAAAATAAACCATAAAATCACCATAATGGTGCAAAACAATGTTTAAGATCGTGACGACAGATCGAATTTACGCGGTGTCCAGCCTTGCTCAAGCAAATGGCATGATTATCGCTTAGGGATTTCTCACCTGCGAACCCAGTATTGGTTCACACATTTAAAATAACCTGGAGGACACGATGTCAATTGAATCGGCATTAGAATTAATCAAATCTAGCGAAGCAAAATTTGTAGACCTTCGCTTCACTGACACTAAAGGTAAAGAACAGCACGTTTCTATTCCTGCGGGCCTGATCGACGAAGACTTCTTTGAAGAAGGCAAAATGTTTGACGGTTCTTCAATCGCCGGTTGGAAAGGCATCAACGAATCAGACATGATTCTAATGCCAGATGCGGAAAGCGCCGTGGTTGACCCATTCGCAGAAGAAACTCAGGTTATCATCCGCTGTGACATCGTTGAGCCTTCTACTATGGAAGGTTATGACCGTGACCCGCGTTCAATCGCTCGCCGCGCAGAAGAGTACCTGAAGTCTACTGGTATCGGTGACACTGTATTATTTGGCCCAGAGCCAGAATTCTTCCTGTTTGACGATATCAAGTACCACACTGATATGTCAGGCTCTATGTTCAAAATCGACTCTTCAGAAGCCGCATGGAACTCAGGTTCTGAGTTCGCAGACGGCAACATGGGTCACCGTCCAGGCGTTAAAGGCGGTTACTTCCCGGTTCCACCAGTAGATTCAGCACACGACATCCGTGCCGCTATGTGTCTGGTAATGGAAGAAATGGGTCTGGTTGTTGAAGCGCACCACCACGAAGTGGCAACTGCGGGTCAGAACGAAATCGCTTGTCAGTTCAACACTATGGTTAAGAAAGCTGACGAAATCCAAATCTATAAGTATGTAATCCACAACGTTGCGCATTCTTACGGTTTGTCTGCTACTTTCATGCCTAAGCCTCTGGTAGGTGACAACGGTTCTGGTATGCACTGTCACCAATCAATCGCCAAAGATGGCAAGAACATCTTCGCAGGTGACAAGTACGCTGGTCTGTCTGAAGAAGCACTGTTCTACATTGGTGGTATCATTAAGCACGCGCGTGCAATCAATGCTTTCACTAACGCTTCTACTAACTCTTACAAGCGTTTGGTTCCTGGCTTCGAAGCACCGGTAATGCTGGCATACTCTGCACGTAACCGCTCAGCTTCAATCCGTATTCCTTACGTAACCAGCGACAAAGCACGTCGTATCGAAGTACGTTTCCCTGACCCAACTGCAAACCCATACCTGGGCTTCACTGCCATGCTGATGGCGGGTCTTGACGGTATTAAGAACAAGATCCACCCTGGTGATGCAGCGGATAAAGACTTGTACGACCTGCCAGCTGAAGAAGCAGCAGAAATCCCAACTGTTGCAAGCTCACTGGAGCAAGCACTGGAAGCACTGGACAACGACCGTGAGTTCCTGACTGCAGGTGGCGTAATGTCTGACGATATGATCGATGCCTACATCGAGCTGAAGTCTGAAGAAGTCACTAAACTGAACATGTCTACTCACCCAGTTGAGTTCGACATGTACTACAGTGTGTAAGCACCGTATCAGATAAAATACCAAAGCCCGCAACTGCGGGCTTTTTTTTTATGTGAATTCACCTACAATCAACTGCATGCGTATTTTACTAATACTATTGAGTGCGGTTATTGCAAGCGGCGTCAGCCACTTAGCCACCGCCCAGCAGATCTACAAAGTTGTCAATAAAGACGGCTCGGTGACCTATACCGATACGCCACAACCGGATAGTCAGCCCGTTACCCTCGGCCCTGATAACCGTATGGTCAGCCCTCCGGCTCCCGTCGCCACACCGACAGCCAGGACAAACCCGTCTGCTAAGCGCCAGCGCCAGCGCCAGCCTTCAGAAATAACCATATTACAACCCGAAGACCAGGCTACCGTGCGCAACAATGCGGGTAACCTTCAAATTGCAGCGCGCGTCACCAACACGCAACAAGGCGACAAGTACCAGCTTTTCTTAAATGACGAGCTGCAAAGCGAACAAGCCACGCCTTTGTTTACCCTGAATAATCTGCCCCGTGGCGCACACTCATTTTATATTGTCCATAAGGACAATACGGGCAAGACTCTTGCATCTACCACTCCACGAACGTTTTACCTGCATCAGGCATCACGTCTTATTAACAATAATTAACAGCAAACCCGCGTATTACGCGCACCAATGAGGTTCAAGCGAGCTTTTAATTGGGAATATCTTGCACGGGTTTAGTTTGCCTGAAATAATGAAGCACCATAATGGTGCAAGTGGAGAAAGCTGGCATGCAAGCCACGCCGTTTGATACCAACAATTTGCTGGATAGCGTAACCACCGTACTTGTGGTTATCGACAATTCCCTGCGTATTGTTTACGCCAACCACGCCGGTCAGGCACTTTTTGCTACCGGTACAAAACAGCTATACGGTCACAGTATTGCCGACTTCTTTGTGCCCAACACCATCAATAAGGCACGCCTACGCGCCGCGTTTCGCAGTGGTCAGGACTTTACCGAGAACGAAGTTAAACTGTACTTTCGGGACAACCGCGTCGTTTCAGCCGACTTAACAGTAACGAATCTGAACACAGACGATGGCCCCCGGCTGTTGTTCGAAGTTAAAAAGATCGATCAGCAAAAACGCATTTCACGGGAAAATCAGCAGCACGCCCAGCATTTTGCAGCGCGTGAGTTGATTCGCGGACTCGCCCATGAAATCAAAAATCCACTCGGCGGTATTCGGGGCGCTGCGCAGTTGCTGGAAAAAGCGCTGTCATCACCCGATGAAAAAGAATTCACCCAGCTTATCATTGAGCAGTCTGACCGTTTACGCAACCTGGTAGACAGACTCCTGGGCCCGAATTCCCTACCGCGCTTGGAGTGGTGTAACTTGCACCGTCCACTGGAAAAGATCCGTAGTCTGATGAAAGCAGACACATCACAGGCCATCGCGATCTCCCGTGATTACGACCCCAGTATCCCTGATGTCAAAGTCGACCCTGACATGCTGCAACAAGCCGTACTCAATATTGTTCGCAACGCAGTGCAGGCGCTTCGGGATTCGAAGACACCTAATCCGCATATCAGGCTGGTGACGCGTATTGAACGTCAGCTAACTATTCATGGCCAACGCCATTCGCTGGCTGCGCAAATCAAAATTATCGACAATGGACCCGGTATTCCTGCCGACATCCGCGACACCCTGTTTTACCCACTTGTGACCAGTAAAGACACTGGTTCAGGGTTGGGTTTGTCCATTGCACAAACGCTGGTTAATCACCACGACGGAAAAATCGAAGTCGACAGCCGTCCTGGTCACACCGAATTTATTATATCTTTACCGATCGACAGGAAGGAGTCGTAATCATGAATACTGAATCTGTATGGATTGTTGATGACGATAGCTCTATTCGATGGGTGTTACAAAAAGCATTACAAGTAGCCAACATCGACTGCTGCTGTTTCGAGAACCCCCAAGATCTATTGTTACAACTGGAATCCGGCCAGTATCCTGAAGTCGTCGTATCTGACATTCGCATGCCACAAATGGACGGCATGACGTTGCTCAATGAAGTCCACCAGATTGCCCCCATGATCCCCGTAATTATTATGACGGCGCATTCTGACTTAGACAGTGCAGTTAACGCGTATCAAAGCGGGGCATTCGAATATTTGCCGAAGCCGTTTGATATAGACGAAGCAGTCACACTGGTAGAACGCGCGTTAATTCACGCGCGGGAGCAATCGCGAACCACCCAGGTACCTCAGGCCGAATCAGCCACCGAAATTATTGGCGAAGCCCCTGCCATGCAGGAAGTGTTTCGCGCCATCGGACGTTTGTCACGTTCTTCGATCAGTGTGCTGATCAACGGCCAATCCGGTACGGGTAAAGAACTGGTGGCCCATGCGCTGCATCGCCATAGTCCCAGAGCAGCTAACCCATTTATAGCCTTGAACATGGCGGCGATCCCTGCCGATCTGGTTGAATCCGAGCTATTCGGCCACGAAAAAGGTGCGTTTACCGGTGCCCAGGCTGCACGTCAGGGGCGCTTCGAACAAGCTAACGGCGGCACCCTGTTCCTCGACGAAATCGGTGATATGCCATTAGATGTGCAAACCCGGTTATTACGGGTACTTGCCGATGGTCAGTTCTATCGGGTTGGCGGACACCAGTCTGTTACGGTCGACGTGCGAATCATCGCGGCGACGCACCAAAATCTGGAAAAGCGCGTTGCCGACGGCAAATTCCGTGAAGATTTATTTCACCGTCTGAACGTTATTCGCATTCATATTCCGTCACTCAATGAACGTCGTGAAGATATTCCGTTACTGGCCAGACACTTCCTTCGCCGCGCTTCCAAAGAGCTCGATGTGGAATGCAAAATTCTGAGTAAAGAAACAGAAAAGGTCATGACACAACTCCCCTGGCCCGGCAACGTACGTCAGCTGGAAAACGTGTGTCGCTGGTTAACGGTCATGGCAACTGGTCAGGAAGTTCTGCCTGCAGACCTGCCCCCAGAAATTCACAGCGGCGGTGTTACCGAGAAAAGCAGTGGTCAAAGTGGGGACTGGACTGAGCTACTGGCTACCTTTGTGGATCGTCAGCTCAAAGAAGGTCAGCACAATATCCTCAATGACGCCATGTTGACCTTTGAGAAGATCATGTTGGAGCGCGCATTACACCACACCCATGGTCACAAACAAGAAGCGGCGAAACGCCTGGGTTGGGGGCGCAACACCCTCACTCGCAAGTTAAAAGAACTGGGTGTCGACGCGTAACACACCAAAGCCAAACGAAAAAGAGGAAGCCAGGCTTCCTCTTTTTCGTTTCCACAGAATAAACTTACAAGTCTAGCGGGTCAGTACCTTGGCCATCGCCCTGTTAAAATACTGGAGCCAGGTTTGGCTAAATTTGCCATCGGCCTGTCGGTTGAGTTCAATCACCGCTTTTTTCTTGGATATCGCTTGTTTATCAGCACGGGCACGGGAGTGCGTCATCGCATCAAAGGTATCCAGAATCGCCAGTAGTTTTGCGCCATCACAGATATCATCTTCTTTTAACCCCAGCGGATAGCCAGAGCCATCGACCCGCTCATGGTGCTGCATGACAATTTTGCGAGCCATGTCCCACTGGTCCAAATGCTCCAGCAAGCGCGAGCTTTTATACACGTGCGAGCGCATCAAATTAAATTCATTGTCGGTGTAGGGGTCATTCTTGTGCAGTAATTTCAGCGGCATAAACGCCATACCAAAATCATGCACATAACAGGCGACAGCGAGTTGATCTTCTTCAATGGGATTACCGGCGACATCATTAACATATAGCGCCAGTTTCGCAATGCGATCGCCTCGACCGGCCCAGTAGTTGGAGCGGTGCTCAATGGTTTGCATCATCTCGCGGAAAAACAAGATATCCATGCGCTTTTCCGCGCTGAGATCTTTGGGGATCCCGGTTTTACCTAATGTGGCTTTTTGTGGCGCAGGCGCAGCGGTTGCTTCAGCGCTTTGCTCACCTTCATCTTCTCCGTAAGCCGGTTGATCAAGGTCAGGATTAAGCAATAGCACTGCCTCGCCTAACAGCTTGTCATGCTGCGCTTTGTTGTCTGGCGTAATACGCTTGATGGCCATGATCAGTTGTTGATACAACACATCATCGTATTGCGCCTGCCCTTCGGCAATGACGCTTTCCACAAACTGTTTCACGCGATCCATGGTCAGCAACACCAGATCGCTCATGATACTGGTGTAGTCCACCTGCCCTTTACGCAGAAAATCCAGCAAATCTTCTACGTGCTGCAGTAAAGGAATAATAGGCGAGAAGTTTACCAGCCCCAGATCCCCTTTGATGGTATGCACGGAACGAAACAATGCACGCTGTAATTCATTGTCTTCCGGCTTCAACTCGAGCTCAATAAGTGTTTGCTCACTGGCTTCGTACAGCTCATTGATCTCTTCAATCAGGTCAGACAGAATTTCGGGTTCTAGTTCTTCAGGTATAAAAGTTTGCATGGTAAAAACAACTCACTCAGCCATTCAAACCCGTTTATCACCATTTGGGCGTATAAAGGTCTGGCGGCGTTACGATACAGTGCGATAGTCGCTACAATAGTTACTCTGATCAAGCATAGCACGAGTCCCCAATAACAACAGTGGCTTTTGTTGAGCTGAGACTGACTGATCGGAGATGATGATGCAACCTAAGCCGTTATAATCCGGCGCAAATTTTTCAATAGGTGTTTAAGTGTTAGCAATTATCCGGGCGTTGCTGTTAGTGGTCGCCTTTCTGTTTATCAATATTGTAGTCTTGTTGCGGTGCGTTATCCGTCCTTTCCACCGTGACAATGTGTATATCGCCGGCCAGTGGTACAGCATGATGTCACGCATTTTCGGGCTGAAAGTGGTGGTTCGTTACCCTGAAAATCTGGATACCGATTTGTCGTATGTCATGATCGCGAATCACCAGAACACCTATGACATTATTACCATTTGCAAAGCGGCCATTCCCGGCGTGGTTACCATTGGTAAAAAGAGTTTGAAGTGGATTCCGGTGTTTGGCCAAATATACTGGCTTAGCGGCAATATACTCATCGACCGCAAGAACACCAGTAAAGCCATGGATACACTAACGCTGACCGCTAAAAAAATTACTGAGAAGAATCTGTCGATATGGTTTTTCCCGGAAGGAACACGTTCATACGGCCGGGGCATTCTGCCTTTCAAGGTTGGCGCGTTTCGATTAGCGAAGGGAACCAACACGCCACTGATGCTGGTAACGGCCAGCAATATGCACAACAAAATTCGCTGGAACCGCTGGAACAATGGCGTGGTGCTGGTTGACGTAGAAGCACCGGAGCCACTCGACGATTCCCGGTCCCCCAAAGGCTGGATGGCCTATTACCATGAACGCATGGAAAAAAAGTTCGAAGAGTTAAATGCCGAAGTCGCCGAAATGGAAAAATCACGATAGACTATAACTATACGTGAGAAGGCAGAAGCACAATGACACAATTTGACGAACGCGCAGAATGGTATGAATTTAACCAGGAAACCATTGATGCGCTTATCAGCGACGGCAGCGAAGCCGATGCGAAGTACACTATCGAACACCACATGGCGTGCAATAATTTTGACCGCCTGGAAAAGGCCGCGGTTGATGCGTTCAAGGCGGGTTTTGAGGTAACTGACGCCGAAGAAGTCTACCTTGACGACGGCGGCACCGTATTCTGTTTCGACATTATTGCTGAACGCTTTTTAAAGCGAGAAGAATTAGATGCCGATATCGATTCGCTGTTAAAAATCGCCGACAAACACCAGGTCCACTACGATGGCTGGGGTACTTACTACATCGGCGACGACGCAGAAGAGTTAGGCGAAGAAGAATAATTCATTTCCCAGGCCTGTCCTTCAGGCCTGTTGCTTTCCCTTACAAAAACAGTTAAAAAAGAATCATTCACCTTTGGCTGCATACGAACAGTCAGGGGACACATTACTAATAAAAAGCCGTCACGAGGACGGTCAAGCCGACAGGAGGTCACGTGGATACCACACCCGATTATTCAGCCTATTCATACCAGGAATTGTGCGACGCTCGCGCCACAATTGATGTGTCCTTATATCCGGAAAGAGCACAACAGCTCGACGAATTAATTGCCAGTCACGCTGAGCATGTGTCTGACGAGGCTCAAGCGGAAACGGAAGGTACATTCCTACGAAAATCTGCCGTGAACTTCCATGGGACCGGTAAAGAGTTCTTTTCTATCTGGATTGTGAATTTACTGCTGACCATTGTTACCCTCGGAATTTATTCTGCATGGGCAAAGGTGCGTACCAACCGTTATCTTTATGGCAATCTTGAAATTGACGGCCACCGTTTTGCTTATCTGGCAGAACCCTTACAGATTTTAAAAGGGCGCATTATCAGCGCCATTCTACTCGTCGGTTATATTCTGGCGGTATCCACCAGCCCGGTCGTGGGCCTGGTCATGATGCTTGTTGTAGCAGTGTTGTCACCGTGGTTAATCTGCAAAGGCTTGCAGTTTGCAATGAAAATGACCAGCTATCGCAATGTTCGTTTTGGTTTTACGGGCCGTTATGGCGAAGCGTTTCTGGTGTTTCTGTTGTTCCCGTTCCTGACTCTTTTCACGCTTTATCTGGCCATGCCGTGGGCATTGAAAAAGATGGACGAATTCATTTTGAATAACACCACCTACGGCGATAAGGCCTTCAGCGCAGAATTAAGTGGTGGAACCTATTTTATTGCCGGTCTGGCCGCAGGTGTCGTGTCGTTTGTCACTTTCTTAATCGGTATTGGCCTTGTTGGCGCAACCGCCGTTTTCAGTGGCTCAGAGACAGCTAACGACCCGACCGGCAGTGTTTCGATTATGTTAGGCACCTTCATTCTGTATTTCTTTGTGTTTACCTTAGCAAGCGCAATTTACTCAGGCATGATCCGTAATCACATGTATGAAAATACCCGCCTGGCTAACGTCGCTACGTTTGAGTCCGATGTCACGGTAGGTAGCTTTATCCTGCTGAAACTCACTAACATGCTGGCGTTAATTTTCAGTCTGGGACTGGCGCTGCCATGGGTCAAAACCCGCACGCTGAGCTATTTGGCTGCGCATACCCAGGTAAATATTCTCGACGGTATTGATACGGTTGTTGCGTCTAAAGAACAAACCGGCACTGCCACCGCAGAAGAAGTCGCCAGTGCCTTCGACCTCGATGTATCACTGGGTTAATCCCCGTTATGATATACACAGGTAAGCTCTACACCGCCGGTTCAACAGCGCATCAGCACGTTGAACTGGTGTTGGAGGACGGTCACTTTACGTTGCACTCTGTGCCGGAACGCACCTTATTGGGTGTGTTTGAAAAAGGCACCTTCAGAACTGACAGTCGTGTTGGTAACCTGCCCCGTGATATTGCACTGAGCAATGGCGACCTTATTACTGTGCAGGCCGATGACAACCTTCATCATTGGCTTGACCGCCGCTCGGATGAGAAAAAGCAAACGGGCTGGTCACTGTCTTCGTTGGAAAACAGTGCCAGATGGGCTATTGCCAGCGTGGTGTTAGCGCCCTTGATGTTAGTGGCCATCTTTAAATTTGTTATACCGGCCATGGCGATTACGTTTGCCTCTTATGTGCCCTACACATTAAAAGACGTGGCCTCCCGGCATACGCTGTCTGCACTGGATACCACCGTGTTGGAGCCCTCCAGACTGGACGAAGATGTACGTCAGCGTTTAACCCAGCGCTTTGCAACCGTATATCAAGCAGTACAGTTGGATCAGCCTGGTTTCAATACCCAGTTCCGATATACCGACACCATGGGAGCCAATGCGTTTGCCCTGCCCAATGGCACGATTGTGTTTACCGACCAATTAGTGGAGTTGGTGGAACAGAACGAAAAGCAGCTCTCGGCTATTTTGTTGCATGAAATTGGCCATGTCAGCGAGCAACACTCTATGAGACTGATCGCCGAAACCATCGCAACCACCATGGTGATCACGTATTTTTTTGGTGACGTCAGCGGTGTTTTCGAAACGTTTATGGGGGCCAGTAATACCCTCATCAACAATCAGTTTTCGCAAAAGCTGGAAACGGAAGCCGATGACTTTGCGCTTCGTCATGCCAGCGCTGCCGGCCTTACACCAGAAGACTTTGCTGACGCGCTGGAATCGCTGGCCAGCTCTCTGCCTCCGGAGAGTGAAATGGATAAAATTCTAAGCTCACACCCTATGCTCAAAGATCGCATAGAGAAAGCGCGCGCAGCGCAATCCTCAAACTAAACACCAAAAAGCAGTTCTACAAACAAGCCCCAACAACATGCTCGTTGGTGGGCTTGTTGTAATACAAGTCTAAACTCGGCGCATCGACTGCATGATATCGGCAATGGCATTTACCGCAGCCACTGACTCAGCCGGATCTATACTGGCCTGTGGATTATTAAAGTCGCCCTCTGCGCCAGCTTGTACCAGGATCCCGTCACGGCGAGGATAAAATGATGTATGCCGGTCAAAATATTGCAGTCCGTATTGCAACTCGGGTTGTGGCATCAACTTGCAGGTTTGGCCTCGTACCGGTGTGATTGTCTCGTCATTCAATAAAGCTTTCGCGCCATACCCCGTGCAATTAACAATAATGGATTCATCAAATTGCTTAAAATCATCCTGATGCAAAAGGGTTCTGTTAACAATAACCCCACCATTTCGCGTAAACACATCCAGTAAATATTGCGAATAAGCGCTGATATTAAACATCAGCAGCGGAAACTGGCGAACGTGTGGTGTGGCAAAGGGGTTAAGGTGTTCCGGCACATCTCTGGCTTTTGGCGTGAGATCGCTGAGCAGTTGATGCTGAAACCTGGGATAAGCCGGTTCGCCGGGAATATTATGCCCGCCTTTATCGTCAAAAGGCTTATCGGCCAGCCGGAACATGGTGGTCCATTCGACCGGCGTTCCCGCCAAGCCAAGTAGAGTTTGAAATCGCAAATACGACAAGCGCGCCATCCATTGCCAGGTCTGAGCATAGTCGGCGGCATGTTCCAGTGTCACAATGCGGGAATCCGGCGACCAGATTCCTGTTGCGTAACTAGAGCGCACGTAGGGAGGGCGTTCCTTTGCGTAAATTGTTACCTGATATCCGGCGCGCTGACACGCAATCGCGGTGGTTAACCCGATCGCACCGCAACCCACTATTGCCACAGGCGTATTAACTTCAGCCCGAATTTGCTGCTCTGCCAGCGCCGCGGCGCCCCAGGACAACGACCAACCACTGCCACCATGACCATAGTTGTGGATCACGGTTTTATTGCCCATCGACTCGACATCAGTACGCGGCCCCATGGCCCGAAATGGACGGGTACAGACATTCATAGCAACAATGCGATCGCTTCGCGCTTCGACTCTGGCAAGTGGCGGCAGGCTTACAGGCAATGTCACTGGAGAAGAGGGCGGGTGATAACTTGCCGGCTGCCGTTGACTGGTGCAGCTCAGGAGCGAGCTGGCTAGTCCCGCGCCCAAAGCCTGTTTCATAAAGTGTCTGCGTTGCATAGTGACTCCATCTTAGTTGAGGTCCTGATGCATTTGGGAAAGACGCGACACGACACCACCAAAGGCGGCATCGCAGACAACACTTAAAGAAGCACACATTAAAGCTGATAAAAGATTGAATTCAGGCAGGAAAATCAGCTTTTTTATTTCGTTATTATTGACTCAGCTTATCTGGCCTGCTCGGGCATCACAATGTTATTGGTCGTACGTTTTGCCTATCCTGCACTTCTGCAAGACAGGCTTTATTGTTCAGCCGCCGCCTGTCTCGCCATTCGCTGCGTTTTTATGAGCATTTCAACCGTACCCGCTTTACCATGACCGGGCACAACCCCTTGAATATTCGGATAACGAGCCAGCACCCGCTGCACAGACTCGCCCCATTGCTGCACGTCACCTTCGGCGGTGTAGCCCATCGAATCAGTCTCCAGCGCGCGAACAAAACACCCGCCAAACAGCAATTTTTGTTTGGGTAACCACACTACAATGTTATCGAATGTATGCCCTGGCCCTGGATAAAACAGTTCAACCGTTTCGGGGAGTACCGTAACAGACTCTGTAAAAGCATGGGTTGCAGGCGCCTCCCCTTTCTCTTCTAACAATTGACTGGTAACCGCGTGCGCCCAGGTCGGGATCTGTTGTTGGTGAAAGACATCCAGGTTACCTCCGGCATCATCATGGGAATGAGTTGCAACGACACCAGACAGCGATAACGCACGGGCGTCCAGCCAGTTATGAATCACCTGAATGTCCGCCCGATCCCAAGGCGTATCAATTAAATACGCCTTCGCACCATCAACCACAATAAGCCCATTACCCGTCACATCACCGAAGCCCTCGACCTCGCGTGACGACTGATGCATAAACACGGTGTCCGAGAGCGGCTGAATAGTCAGGTTTTCTGCCAAGCCTGACCATGCACATGTAGATAAAATGAAACAAACCAAGCCCGCTAGCCCGTGCTTTCGCATCGCTTTCATACATCTTTCCTTAAGTTTCACTTCAGTTTTTGTTCATCTAACTCTGCGCACACTACACATGTAAACAAGATGACTCAGAGGGATGCACCATGAAAATACAGTCACAGCTTAAAGTATTACTGGCTTCATTAGCACTGTCGTTGAGCGTGTCGAGTGTATCGTATGCCGACACGCCAACAGTAAACGTTAAAGAACAGTTCAACCAACCCGACCTACAGACGTCACTGACCACAACACCAAAGCACAAGAGAAAGGTCGACGTCAGCAGTTTACAGGGCAAGACTGGCGAAATGCTACGCACCACAGATCACATTGACTATTGGTTCTACGACGCCTGGGTAACGCTATATGGCGACCGTGATTACGATGGTTATTTTTATGGTTTCAGTCTGGAGTTTGATGCCGACACGGCCTACTATCAGGCCCCGGTTTACGCCATTGTGTACCTGGGCAAAAATGACTTTTACGAGCCGTTTCACGTTACCTCAGTTTTTACCTTGTTCGGTGAAAGCAGCGACGACTCGGTGTTACTGGAAAGTGAACTGGAGACAGGGTATCCAACAGGTGACTATGACATTTTGATTGAGCTGATTGACGCAGATTCTGACTTACATGTGGCCACCATTGATGCATACAGTGACGCAGATCTCTCTTATCAAAGCCTTGAAAGTGCCGACTTTGATCAACCCGTCACCTCTGAAGTCGTTGTGGAATATCATGCAGGAAGCTGGGGGTTAGCAGGCCTGATTGGGCTGGCAGGCTTGGTGCTGATCCGTCGCCGCAAATAATCACAGTGACCACTAACGCTGTAAAATAAAAACACAGGCCCAATTCGGCCTGTGTTTTTGTTGTAGTAGCTAAGAGCTCAGATTACGGGCAACTGCCTAATGACCAATTGCTGCCATCACTGGAATGCAAGGTATTGCTGCCCCATGTGGAGCCGCTCATCGGTGCGTTAGTGCCCTGAGCAAAGTAATCCGGCGCCCAGTAATTACCGGTACTGTAAGCCCGACCGCCCACTTTATGATAATAATTGGCAGTCGTGTATTCCGCGCAAGTATTGCCACTGCCACCATCACCGCCATCACCACCAGAGCCACCGTCACCCCCTGACCCGTTATCGCCACCGGCACTGCACGCCTGCTGAGGCCCGACACAGGAAGCATCGTCATCCTGCCACTGACACAGCTGACCGCTTACCGGAGACTCGTTTAACTTAAACGCACTGTCACTGTACTCAAGGTAGCAATTCGCGTAGTTGGTGTAGTCCAGCCGACCGGCATTAATATGTTCGCTAAGGGTTGCGGTAACACCGGCATCCACAGTAACAGTAACAGACGCCGTTGCCGATAATCCGCTTGCATCCGTGGCTGTGATGATAATGGTTTGCTCGCCACCCGGTTGTTCGCACGCCTGCGCATTAAACGCGATGCCATTGATGTTTGCTGTAACACTGCCGGTAGCAAAGCTCGCGCTTACGCTTGTCAGATCTTCGTTTTCGTCGAACACCTCTCCACTAACGGTTACGCACTGTGCAGACACGTCAGACACTACATTGCTCAGTGTTGGCGCTGTCGGCGGTGGTGGCGGCCCCACCCTGGCAGTAACCGATACACCGTCAGATGTTGCACCAGCATCATCTGTAGCACTCACCGTGACAACATACAGCGCATCCGGCAGACTGGCCGTGGTTAAACTAAAATCACCGTTTGCCAGTGTTGACGTGGTGTACTGATAATTGTTTTGCGCATTGTCTTCAATCAGCACCTCAACCGCACTGACACTGCCATCTGTATCAACAGCATTGCCACTGATCTGCAACTGCCCGCCGGTATCTGTGGCTGACACATTACTGACTACCGGGGCCTGATTGCGATCAACTCGCTGATTGTTATCAGCAAAATACTGACCCAGGTACATAGCATAGTTGTAGCCATTACCGTTAATGTAGGATCCGCTTGCGCCCGCGCCGCCAGACCAGGCGTGATCGACACCGTTCAGCCACACCATTGATACACGACCGTCCTGCCACAGAAACTCCTGCATAGTGCGGCTACCTGAGCCAATCACGTTGCTACCCGGCAGTTCCGTTACATTGTAAGCCCCGGCCATCCCTTCGGCATTTTGTCGGTTGTAGCATTGATCCACCGTTGTATCGGCGTCACCATGTGCAATAGAAGCAATTTGATCGTTCAGCGATCCACTGTAGCTACCCGCGTATTGCTGGCATCGGGTCGCTACATCAGCATATTCACAGCTGCCAATGGCACCGCTGGAACTGGTGCCGATGCTGGGTCCAGCACTTACCCCCACTCCCGCGAATACATCCGGCGCCAGACATGCCGTGGTGTTGGCAAAAGCCGCACCAGATGACAGCCCGGCAATATAGACCTGATCAGGGTCAATCCCTTTGCTGGTGTCAGCCGTCATGGCTGATACCAACGACAGCAAATTCGCATAGTCGCCGGCATTACGCGATTTGGTTCCCTGCCAGTAGGACCAACAACTAAAGCCCGCTTTGTTCAGCGCGTCCGGCACTGCTATCACCATGCCGTAAGCGTCTGCAGCGGGCTCCAGGTTCGCGGTAAGATAGGCATCAACCGACTGTGTGCAACCGTGCAACACCACCAGTAAGGCTCGCCCCTGACCAACGGGTGACACCGTATCCGGCGTATATACATGTACCTTGGTAAAGTTGCCTACCGATTGATTGGTCTGCCAGCTTCCTGCCCAGGCAGACAGAGAGCTACATCCGGCCAACAGCGTCCCGAACAACAATATTGTTTGTAACCGTTTCATTTCACCACCCTTTGTTATTTATTAATAAATGGTAAAAATATTGTTGATCTTTTGTTCAATTCTGGCTGTAGCACTTTCGTACTGTGAGTAAAGCGAGTAGAAATTACCGATTCATACCCGCGCTAATTTTCTGAAGATACGACTAAAGTACCCCCTCCTTCCTGACCAAAGTACTACCCCAACAACCACGCAAGCGCAGGGCAACAGGATATAATGTTATTGGAATGTTAAGAATACAGGTTTACTAATCCATGCTGGCCTCTAACCGCATTACACTGACCGTAGTGATGATCTTTACCGGGGTATTTTCTGTCCTGTCGGTAGTAATGTTCATGCAGGCCCGCGCTGACGTGCAAAAAGAAGGGCGGGCGGCGTTTTCGCAAGCGCAAACGCTGGCTGCTAGTGATATCTCACTGGAAACCCTCAAACTGCTGTTACAAAGTAATCGCGATCTAGTATTGCTCAGCGAACCACCCACGCCACACTCGGCGCAAGAATCGTCTTGGTCGTTCAATCATATTTTTACACCCATGCCGCCACAAGCCGTTCAGCACGCATTGTCGGGAGAGACGCTGTGGATTGCCGCTAACGCCGATGCCGAATTAGACGAAATTGCAACTACGGTTATTCAGGTACTCAGTATCTTTTTTGTTGCGCTGTTGGTTACCTTGTTCAGCTTGCGCTACGCGGTCAATTCGCGCTTACGCCCCTTGGCTAAGCTATGCGACGGTTTAGATTCCATGACCACGGGAAACTACCAGTACAGCGGTGACGCCACCGATATCGCCGAAATTCAAACCCTTATCGATCATTACAACTCCCTGACTCAAAGCCTGCAGCGCAAGGAAAATCAGGTGGTTACATTGCGCAAACGCGTTGCTGCCATTCAGGAACAGGAGCGCCAGAGTCTGGCCAGGGAATTACACGATAATCTGGGTCAGTTGATTACCGGCATCACTGTGCAAACCTACATGCTTTCTCAACAGCGCGAACACCCGGAGTTTGTAGCCAAGGCGTGTGAACAGATTCAGCAGCAGTGCAACGCGGTACATCAGGGCATGAAAGAGGTGACGTCGCAGCTCTACCCGGTATTTTTACACCGTCTCGGTCTGGTGCGCTCTATTCATCAGGTTGTGCAGTCGTGGCAGGACATTCATCCGGTTAACGTTAGCTGGCAGGAAGACTGCGCGCCCTTTGAAGCCAACCTGGAGCGAGATACTCAGGTCTATCGCATTGTTCAGGAAGCGCTGAACAACATAGCCAAACACGCACAGGCCGACCAGGTTGATATTCATTTGAACACGGATGCAAGTAATTTACTGATGACAATCAGGGATAACGGCACAGGCTTTACACCCGACAGTAATCACCGGGGCCTCGGCCTTGAGTCCATGCAAGAAAGGGCAAAGTTGGCCAATGGCCGTTTACTTATTGATTCATCGGACAAGGGCACCAGCCTCAGTCTGAGCATCCCTGTTACCAAAGAACCGGAGCAGAACCATGCACATATTGCTCGTTGATGACCACGCCGTTGTAAGACAAGGTTACTGCGCACTACTGACCATGATGTTACCCGAAACCCAGGTAGACGAAGCCGAAAATGCGCAGCAGGCGCTTAAAATTCTGGGCCAGCAGTCAGTTGATCTGGTGATTCTGGACATCAATCTGGAAGCCTCCAGCGGACTGACTTTAGCAGGCAGAATTACCAAACGCTGGCCAGAGCTGAAGATCATTTTCTTCAGTATGTTTGACGAACCTTCGGTGGTTCAGCGCGCCATGCAAACCGGCGCTATGGGGTATTTAAGTAAACGCAGCAGCCCCGATACCATGATCGATGCGATTAAAACCGTGCGCGCTGGCAAACGCTATATTGAACACAGCCTGGCTATTCAATTAGCAACGCATCAAATGCAGGAAAATGAAGCCGTGTGCGATCAGCTGACCCAGCGCGAGTTTGATGTGTTTATTGGCATAGCCAAAGGGTTGGATCGCACGCAATTAGCCAATGCTCTGAACGTATCAAGCAAGACTATCTCCAATACCCTGACCCAGCTTAAAAGCAAACTGCAGATCCACACTAATACCGAGCTGGTGCATCTGGCTATTGAACAGGGGTATTTAAAAGTCGCGGTCTAGCGAACTCTCTTCCCATTTTCCACAAAAAAGGGCGACGCATGGTCGCCCTTCTCATTTCACAACACGAATATGCTGTTAGAAGTCCATTTTCACTTTTACAGCAAAC
>NZ_CFIDRX010000007.1:6783-11382 GCF_984433645.1 Marisediminitalea sp. | reverse complement strand
TCATTTCACAACACGAATATGCTGTTAGAAGTCCATTTTCACTTTTACAGCAAACGTACGTGGCTCACCAATGCGCATGTTACCACCGCCGTAAGAATCACCGATTGCCCAGTATTCTTTGTCGAACAGGTTGTCTACCGAACCAATCAGAGTCAGCTCGTTGTCGGCAACGGTAGTGGTATAACTTACACCGCCGTAGACCAGCGTATAAGAAGGTAGCTCCCAGTTATTCGCCGCATCGAGGGCTGTTTTACCGTGGAACTTGCCGCCCAGATTCACTGTGAGTCCCGGCACTGCTGATACGTTGTAGTTAGTCTGTAAGGTAAATTGCTGCTCAGGTGCACCACCTACATCATTACCTTGATTAGCCGTACTGGTTTTGTCGTACTCTGCACTCAGGAACATGGCATCGCCGTACAGTGACAGATTTTCAGTCACCGTTAACGCACCGCTAAACTCAAATCCCTGATACAGTGAGATCCCTTCCTGAATCAGGTAGTTGTCTTCAGTGACCATGGTGGCGCCACGCTCAATGCGGAACAAGGCAGAGCTCACAGACCAGCCCTGACCTGCCATTTTCATACCCAACTCATACTGCAAGCTTTCCAGCGGCGGCAGCAAATCGTTAGCGTTAGCATATTCTTCACCAACGGCCGACGTCTGCCCTTCAAATGACTCAACATAACTAGCGTAATACGTGGTGTTTGCCGCCGGCTTGTACATTAACGCTACCGTTGGCGATACCGCGGTATCATCGTAGTTATCGTGATAAGAAGCAAAATAGTCGCTGGTGTCGTGTTCGATATTGTTGGAACGGATCCCCAACAGCAATTCCCACTCGTCGGTAAGCTCAATAAAGTCGCTCACAAACACCGACTGCTGAGTATCAACCCAGGCAACTGGGGCATCTTTTTGCAAGGTAGCTTCATAGGCAGGCACATCGCCCGGCGTATACAGATTGCTGGTTGCGTAATTACGGGTTACCTTGCGGCCAAACTGACCACCGTCGTTGCGGTAAGTCGTGGCTTCCTGATGCGATACACCGAACACTACATTGTGTTTTATACCGCCAGTAGAAAAGTCCCCGTTTACAATAGCTTGTACCTGATCGTAATCAACGTCGAAGTACTGTTCGTAAGTCAGAATATTCAGGTCGCCCGCGCTGTTTAGCAGGTAGTTCAGACTTTTCACCCAACGGGTTTCATTTTTTGAGTAGTCGTAATCCAGCTGCAATTGCCAGTTGTCGTTGATGTTCCACTTCAGGCTACTGATCGCAATCAGGTTTTTATAGCCGTCGAAGGTGCCATCCACAGCCAGGTTACGACTGCCGCTGACCGTTGCAGGCAGGGGTTCACTTGCCGCCATATTCACCGAGAAGCGGTTCCAGGAATTTTCAATCAGGCGGTCGCTGTAAATCAAATCTACGGTCCACAACAGTGAATCCGTGAGGTTCGCGTCGAATGCCAATGACACGGTTTCGCGGTCGATGCCGCCATTGTCCAGGTAGGTATCACCGTCTTCTTTAACGGCATTCACCCGCACACCAAAACTGTCATCGTCACCAAAACGGGTACCGGCATCTACGTGTGCACTCAGCACACTGTCACTGCGCAAGCCCACATTGGCACTCACAGCAGTCTGAGTTGCGCGCTTGGTACTGTAATTTACGATACCGCCAGGCGCAGCCATACCGTACATAAAGCCGGTTGCGCCTTTAATGAGGGTCACTTGTTCAAACGCTTCATAAGGTAACTCACCACTGAAACTGTTGATCGACATACCATTGATTTTGAAGCTCTGTGTGTAATCCAGGCCAAGACCACGTACACGAATAGTGTCACCAAACGAACTGTAAGCACTGCCATCAACCGACACCGACGCTTCACGACTGAACAAGCTGCTTAGGGTATTTACCTGACGAATTTCCATGTCTTCCAATGAAATAACGTCTACTGAGAATGGGGTTTCCTGAATAGAGCGCTTGCCTAATGCCCCGCCGTCATTTTGCTGTTCAAATTCGGTAAGCTTGTGCCCTACCACAGAAATCACTTCAACATCTTCAGCACTTGCCGCGTCTGCAAACGCCACAGAATGACCAAGACCGGTCATGGCCGCACAGCAAGCTAATACTAATTTTCGCTTATTAAACAAAGCGTTTGGTTTACTCATGGTTTGTCCTTAATGTGATATGAAAAATCCGAGGGCGTTTGAGAAAGAAACGATTGTTGTAATGGTTATCCCTGCAGGTCGATGACACTACATCAAACGATAATCATTATCAATATCATTTACATAGTTTTGTATTTATCGTTGACTATGATCAGCTTTATGTAAATTAACCCAAATTTTTCTATACAAACTTATGTTAATGAGTATGATTTGCATTATTATTTATTAAACTAATGGATTAGGCATCATGAGTGTGTTGGCACTGGCCTTTACTTTCAGTGGCTGTTTGTTGATTTATGTCACCAATAAAAATCAACGCCTGTTTGCGAAGCAAAAAACACTGACTCTGCGATACCTTGGGTACCTGCTAGCCTGTGTTGCGCTGGTGTGTTGGTTAAATGCAGTGTCTGTCTCGGCAGCCATACTGATCTGGTTGTTGAGCATCATGGTGGTCCTGGCATTGATCCCGCTACTTACTCTTATTCGACCCGGGAGACAAACCTAATGGCCCGACTGTCTGCAGAAGAAAAGATTCAACCTCACTGGTGGACAAAATCACTGGCCGGTGCAGTGCTTGGACTGACGCTCGCGTTCGCGGTGGTCGGTATTTTTGCCTGGTATGGGCCGGGCGGGATTCAGGCGCCCAACAAAGTGCAATTTAATATGTGGATGATCAGTCCTGTCTGGTTACTGATTCTGTCGTTCTCATTCTTGTTTAGAACCGGTATGCGAGCCGTGCTGATACTTGGTACAGCAAACCTGATCGCGTGGGCAACCTTTTTACTATTGAGATACAGTTTATGAAGATCCGCAGCGATATTCTTCGCACTTACCAGTCTATTCACACCTGGACAGGGATTACGACCGGCCTGTTGTTATTCATTGCCTTTTTTGCCGGTGCATTGACTATGTTTAAATCGCCCATTACCCATTGGGCGGTGCCAGAGAACCACGTGCTGCCAGCTATTTCAGTCGGCCAATACGATGAGTTAGTGCAACAAGCTACAGCGCAATACGAAACAGCCAGCAACGGCTTCACTCTCCATTTTGCTCCCCATCAAAGTCCAATGCATCACAGCCCAATGACCTGGTACGAACAAGGCGGTGGCCGGGGACTCAGTATCGATAGCCACTTACGACAGGCCTCGTTCAACGAGGAAGGTGAGTTGGTTTCAGTGGCCAATCAGCAAAATGTACTGGGTGACTTGATTGATCAGTTGCATCGCACCGCAGGTATACCCGGTAAAGCCGGTCATGAAGATATTGGCGTATTGGTACTCGGAGTTGCGTCAGCTCTCTATTTCATCGCACTGGTATCTGGTGTTATTTTCCTGCTACCCACTCTGGTGAAAAGCTTTTTCTCCTTGCGACAAAAGAAAGGCGCAAATCGATTCTGGCTTGATACCCATAACCTGATTGGCATCACCAGTCTGCCATTTCATTTGCTGATAGCCTGGACAGTCGTGGTCTTTGCTTTCCACGACATGCTGTACGGCGGCCTCTCTCTGATTTACGGTGACGAACCCATGTTCGATCGCAATGGCGGCAGTAAACAGGTGTACTCGGTGGCTGAGCTCCCCCCCGTAGAACGTTATTTTGAAGCGGTCGGAGACATGGTAGAGGGCTACGACATTGTCAGTTTAACGTTTGCCGATTTAGCCACGCCACGAGCGCGTTTGAGTATTGAAGTAGCCGGCGACGGTAAACTGCAGCGCGCCGCCGAAACCGATATCATTGCTATGCACCCGTTTACACTGGACGTGACATACAGCACCTTAAGCATTCCGGAAAATGGCGCGTTTGGCCCTCTGGTGAAAAGTTTCTTTGCGCTGCACTTTGGTAATTTTGCCAATGATACCGGGCGCTGGATCTACTTTTTACTGGGTATGATGGGCGCAATCCTGTTCTATACAGGTAATCTGCTATGGCTGGAAAAGCGCCGCCAAAAACAAGCAAAACAATCCCGCTCGGTTACCATAATGGCAAAACTCACCATTGGTGTGTGTCTGGGTTCCGTGCTGGGTGTAGCGACTTCAATACTAGCCTCAAAATGGCTTTATCTGATGGGTGTCGATATCAATCTAGGATATATCAACGTCTATTACGGTGTGTTTATTGCCAGCCTGGGCTTTGCTTTTTGGCAAGGAGCCGCGAAGTCGGCAATTGCCTTGCAAGCCTTGATCGCAGCAACCTGTTTAGGCGTGCCGCTCACGACATTGATCACCGCGCTGTTTTCCCATAATACGCACTGGCACGTCGCTGGTGGCACCCTGTTAGTGGATGTGATGGCGCTGGTATTCGCCTGGATATTCTTTAGAGCTGCCAGAAAAACCCGACAACGTGCTTACCAGGGTGAGCCCGACAGTATCTGGTTTATTCCTTCCAAAGTTCACGCCACGCCAGGTGATAGCGTGCAACCGAAAACAATCT
>NZ_CFIDRX010000007.1:0-6683 GCF_984433645.1 Marisediminitalea sp. | reverse complement strand
TGAGGTAATCTAACGCGGTTCGTGGCGGCTTTTTAAACCAAATCACTTTGCCCAGTACCTCCGCTTTTGAAACCGGACCAATTTGATTCGAGGACACACTCTCGGCAATGTTGTCTCCACATAAGTAAAAGGTAGTTTTGCTGCTATCTACCGCAAGTACGCGTTTGACTATTACCCCGTATTGCGCGGTATTGACGACAACGAGGTCATTGAGAGAGATCGATAGAAAGGGGAACGTTGCTACCAGCACGTAGGTGTCTGGTGGCAACGTAGGAAGCATACTTCTGCCCTGAATGCGCAGCAGCTTTAACATTACAGGTCCGGGTACAAAACGTCTTCTGACGGCGGATAAGGACACGTCGCCGTTTTGGTTGCCACGCCTTTGGTTTGCCAAAAATACCCGGCAAACTGATTTACCAGTTGCAGAAGTTCCAGTCCCTTTTGGCGGTCGACATGTTGCTTACACGCAGAGCCCGCCAGCATGATTTTATGGACCAATTCGTGGGTATCGGGAAAGGTCTCAAATTGTGGCGCTTTGAAATAGTCCCCCCAAATCACTCGTACTTCGGCTTTCACCTTTTCGGCGTGAATCTCTTTCTCTCTGACCAACCGGCTCAGCTGCGCTTGCTGACTCAGTGACAGGCTCTCTTTGTCACCCAATTCCAATAGCAGGTCGGTAAGTCTGATCACACTCAGGGCCGCTACCTGAGCGATAATGGGGTCATAAATTTTACAGGGAATATCGCAGTGTGCGCTGGCGGTCGCAAACGATAGTTTTTTGTCGAGTCGACGCAATAGTGAGTGCAACATGCTCAGGACTCCCTTGAAGAAGAACGACTGATGGCTTTGTACAACGCAAAGATACAGGCCAGGCCAACGGCAGCCAGCGACAGTAAAAACAAAGCGTGTAAAATGGGGCTGGTCCAATGGCTATGGTCGTGCCCTTCATGTGCCAACGTCAGCGGGCTAACGAGTGCACAGATCGTCATCAACAATGACGCAAAAATTCGTTTGAGTTGCATGTATATGCTCCTGCTTAATTAATGGGTGGATGATTGCTGACTGGATTGAAACGCCAGCGGTATATTGCGATTGAGGAATCCGGATTTGGTTGCCCCGTACGCGCCGTGCTGCTTTTCAAACAGGCAAAGTTGCGTGTAGGCGATTCGACTTCCCCACAGCGGGCCGGGTAACTCGCCGCTACACTGAAGTATGTCGTGCATCTTTAATCGCGCGGCCTGAAAGTGTTGCCACGCTGCGCGGTAAGCGCCATTGCGCTGATACAACTCAGCCAGATTATGATGGCTTACCAACATGGCACCAATAGACTGTCGGCTGGCTGGATTGGCCTCGAGCAATACATCACTGCGTTGAATAGCCTGCTGATAATAAAACAGCGCTAACAGTGTGTGGGACTGATCAAAACAACGATTTGCCCGGCAAATTGACTGCTCCCAATAACCGTACGCCACATTGTAATCGTTCATTGTGTAGCCTCCTTTCAAAACCCGCGGCTAAGCGCCGTAGCGCTGCAAAGCAATTGGCTGACCCTGACCATCTACGGCTTGTAATACCGCCTGCACGCGCCGCTCAATAGCGCGCCGGTATTCGGTCAGGCGCAATGATTCATATGCGGTACACAATAGCAACGACAGAGACTTCACTTTCTCTATCATGCTTTGATTCTGGCCCTCTTCTACTTCCAGTAAAATCACGGCAATATCAAATGCACACCCTAAATAGGCAATACATTCGCGAAACTGCCCATCGCAAAACAGCGTGGTTCCCTGCCATTCGTCCCTCGCAAGAAAGTGCAAGGCTTCTTGTGGATGCCCGTAAACCCAATCATTGTGTTTGGCGCATAGATAGGAAATTTGCATAACTGTGCCCTCCTTGTCATTACAATAGACCCTCAAAATTGTAATTGCAAATGATAATTGTTACTATTTGCATAATTTCAATTCTGCGCTATTTCTGCACAACGAAAACAACACGTTATGAATATCCAACACGCCGTCTTCCGCACTGCAATATTGCTTTGCCTGTGCATCTCATCGCCTTTGTTTGCCGCCATCAGTAAGGGGCCAGTTAGTCAGCAAAAGACCCAGCTTTCTCTGACCCCACATCAAACAACACTCTCACTTCCGGTCAGTAAAGGGACATACGTAGCAGGCCAGGCAACGTCTCCCGGTGAGTTCTCGTTATGTCTGGCTGACGATAAGTTACACTGTGCACGACAACTGGTGTCATCGCATACCGGCACAGCCTGGTTCTACCTTGTGGCTCCTGTGGACTCGCCGGTTCTACTTGCACAAACAAAGCAACACATTCAGATAACCCTGCTGAAGCAGGTTCCGCGCAACCAGCAAACCTTTAATCAGCCAGATATTAGTAGCCCTGCTGTACTAAATGCGTTGCGAGCCTTGCAACAGCAAAAGGACACTGACACTGTGTGGCAAACCCTCATTGAAAACGGAGCTCCGCTTATCGAGCCTTCGAGTAAAGCCGACGAGTACCTGTTGACGTTCTTACACCGCGGCGCTAAACACAACGCCCTTATCTTTGGCGCCCCAGACCGAGATCACGGCTGGATGGCGCGTCTTGGTAACACGGATATCTGGTATAAAACCTATGTGGTCCCCGATACCACGGTTGTGTCGTATCAAATTGCGCCTGATGTTCCGCGATTTGAAGGCAGTCCGTTTGAACAGCGTGTCGCGCTAAAAGCAACGGCCCGGCGCGACCCATTAAATCCGCACACCACCAAACCGGATACCACTGACCCCTACATGCAGCTTTCTGTTGTGACATTGCCCAATGCAGCTCCCTACAAAGCTTGTGACAACGACTGCAAACTCACCGGGACTTCGCAAACATTTACGTTGTACAGTCAGCGATTAAACAACCATCGGCAGATCTCCCTGTATACTTCGCCAGACAATCAACACCCAGCCGACAGACTTCAGCTATTGCTGTTTGATGGCGTGCAATTTACGACTGAGATCAATGTACTGGCCACGCTTGAGCAGGCAGTCATCAACAACCGTATTCCGGCAGTCGATGTTGTGTTAATTGATACCCTGGACAACGCCACACGTGGTCAGGAATTACCTGACAACTCCCTCTTTACACAGATGTTGGTGGAAGAAATATTACCCGAGGTTTACCGCTTAACCGGGCGTGCGTTTACTGCTGAACAACGCATACTGGCCGGCTCCAGCTACGGTGGACTCGGCGCATTCAATCATGCATTTAAGGCTTCAGAGACGTTTGGCAACGCCATAGTGATGAGCGGTTCATTTTGGTGGGCTGCAGAACCGGGCTATCCGTCAGACCGCTATTTTGTCTCTGAACGTGTCATGGCATCTGCGCCACAAAAGGTGCGTTATGCCATGACGGCAGGTTTGTTTGAGTCCAGTCCAACGGGCAAAAAAGGGATTTTGTCAGGTAGCCGGCATTTGCGCGATATCCTCAAAGTGAAGGGCTACGAGGTACATTACAAAGAATACGCGGGCGGCCACGATTATGTGATTTGGGAACGGGCGCTGGTATGGGGAATTGAGGCATTGTTTCCCTATTCAAACCACCACCAGTAACTGTATGCTACCAACACAGCAGGCACTGCCGAATACACGGTTGCCAGCAGCGCAGCCCGGGGAGATAAGGCAATAGCGGGAAACAATGCATCTCCGTCGTTACTGATCGCATTGCCCAGTTGAGCAGAAAATGGGATCGCGCCATTCAGATACAGACTGGTCACCAGTATTTGTGGTCCGCATCCCGGTAAAAAACCGATTAAAATAGCCAGACCAACCACACCGCTTCCCATTGAGCTGAGCCATTGTGCTATATCTACCCCTGCTATTTCTACCAACAGCTCAAATAACAAAAAGGCAACCACAACCCAGGACAACACAAACTGGGTGTCCATTGCTGATTTGTGTTGCCAAATGATGGGGTGTTCACTTTTGTCCTCGCTCATCAGCGACGAATAATTCTGCCCTTTGCTACTCAGTGCCCATAGCGTAATACAGCAAAGCGCGAGTGCGCTTCCTATCGTCAGCCAAACCGATTCAGACAGACCAAACGCACCAGGCACATCAATCTGAAACGCCAACATGCCCGCAATGCTTACCGCAGGTATTGCAAACACAACCCAAAACCACACTGAAAGATGCCCGGCTAACATAGATGTGTTTGTTACCTCTGAATCGTCGGGCTGCGACTGACCGTCTGCCTGCTCCAGTGCACCGTCGCGGTAATTGTGCACAGTATTAATCAACATCCCGGTCAGGGTACCCGTAACCACACTCACTCCCATCACGGTCAGGCCATCCAGGGGTGCCTGAGCCAGGAGCAAAAATGCAGCATCTCCCATGGTACTGGTCAACACCGCTACTACGGCCCCGAAACTGGTTGCGCCTTTGGTGTATTGTGTAACCACAACTATGGCACCACCGCATCCTGGCAACGCGCCCAACAATGCAGCCATGCCAACTTCGGCTGCGGGATAACGGGACAGGAAACGGCTGATCGCATGTTCACTGATCCGGCTGGATAAGCTGTAATAAATTGCCAGGGTCGCAAATACAAACGCCGCCACCTGAAAAAAGGCATCCGTAAGCACAGAAAGTGTGATCCAACGCGTAGCTGGCAGGGCTATAAATACTGCTAGTATTAATGGTAAAGCTAAGCGTTTGTTCATTGGTAATCGCTTACTTTCAACGATTCGGGAGGCTTTATTTGAAAAAAATGTGCGCTCAAGCATGGCATCCACCACAATTACTATTTGACTCTCAATCTAGCAGCAATTAAATTAAATGCAAATCATTATCATTTGCAAATGGATTATTCAGCATGAATTGCACGGCTATGTTGGACACCTCTCGCTCTCTGGCAGAGCGGATTCGGAACGGCCACCAGCCAGATAATGGCCACTTATTGCGTTGGTATATTGAATTTACCGAAGAAGTCGCAAACGATTTAACCAAGGATCATCAAAAGTTTTTGTGTTTTATTCGTTGTGCGTGTGTGTTGGTAAATACCGCATATGACCAACACATCCCCTGGCAGTGGCGCACTCAGTGTCTCGATTATGTGCACCGACCACTGTTTGCAGCTCGTAGTGTTGGGCACACTCAAGGACACCAGCTATGGCTAAAGCACATTGAATCACAGCTAATGCAACCCCTACCCTAGAAAAATGAATGGAGAACAAGGTGAACACCAGAATTGAAAAAGACAGTATGGGGGAATTACACGTTCCCGAAGATGCGCTTTATGGCGCTCAGACTCAGCGCGCGGTAGATAATTTTCCAGTCAGTGGCAAGGCCATGCCAATGGGGTTTATTCAGGCCTTGATCCAGGTAAAAAAGGCGGCGGCACAGGCCAATCTGGAACTGGCCACCCTGGAACAGCCGGTTGGTGACGCTATATGCTCGGCCTGTGATCAACTCCTGGCTGATCCGGCGTTAATGCGTCATTTTCCGGTTGATGTCTTTCAGACCGGTTCAGGTACCAGCACCAACATGAATGCCAACGAGGTGATCGCCCGGCTCGCCACCCAGTTAACCGGCACCGAGGTTCATCCTAACGATCACGTAAACTACGGGCAAAGCAGTAACGACATTATTCCGACCACCATTCATGTAAGCGCGGCTATCGCGGTAAAAGAATCGTTATTGCCTGCAGCGTCACATCTTTACACTGTCATCAATCAAAAAGCACAAGCGGTGGGCGATTACTGTAAAACCGGCCGCACCCATTTAATGGATGCCATGCCCGTAAGAATGGACCAGAGTTTATCGGGATGGCAGGCTCAGATTGCCCAGCAAATCAAATCCCTGTCGGCACTACAACCAGCCATACAAACTCTGGCACTGGGCGGCACAGCAGTCGGAACAGGCGTGAATGCGCATCCTGACTTTGCTAATTGCTTTAATCAGGCACTCACCCGCCTTACCAACATTGCGTTTCAGCCCGCCGACAACTTTTTCGCACTGATAGCCTCTCAGGACACGGCAGTATCCTTATCGGGCATTCTGAAATCTTATGCGGTTACCATAATGAAAATTGCCAATGACTTGCGCTGGATGAACTCGGGCCCCCTTGCCGGCTTAGGAGAAATATCGTTACCCGCTCTGCAACCCGGCTCGTCCATTATGCCAGGCAAAGTTAATCCGGTTATACCGGAAGCCGCCGCTATGGCTGCAGCACAGGTAATGGGTAACGACTATGCAATTACGGTAGGCGGACAGTCTGGTAACTTCGAGCTGAATGTCATGTTGCCCGTGATTGCCAGTAATTTACTGGACAGTATTACGCTACTGTCAAACAGTTCAACACTGCTGGCCGACAAAGCCATCAAAGGGTTTACCGTGAATCAGGATAATCTTGAAAAAGCCCTGCACAAGAATCCAATACTGGTTACCGCATTGAACCCTATTATTGGTTACAACCGCGCGGCCGACATTGCAAAAGCGGCTTACAAGTCTCAGCGCCCGATTCTGGATGTGGCGCTTGAAATGACAGACATACCGGAGAGTGAACTGAAAGAACTGCTGGACCCGCGTAAGTTAACCAGCAATTAAGCAGTTCATAAAGAAATAGCCGCCCACTGCGTTTATGCTGGGCGGCACGATGACCAGATAATGCAATCGGGCTAAATTAGCCTTTCACAATAA